>JAVXIV010000176.1:0-4663 GCA_036785645.1 Hungatella sp. | reverse complement strand
TGTTGATGGTGCCGATGGAAAAGGTACTTATGCAGTACCTGGATACAAAGATATTGCAACGCAGAACTGCTGGGATGTAAATGTTCCATTACTTGAGAAATACGGATATACCATTGATGACATTAAGAATGCGGACTACTTTAGCTTTGGGGACATTCTTAAAAAAGTAAAAGAAGGCGAAGGCAAAGACTTCTACCCATTATTAGTAGAAGGTGCTGTTCTTGAAAGAATGGTAGACAATTCTATTATTGTAACTGGTGATGCAGGAACCAACAATTTACTTTCCTACTACATTAACCCAGAAGATCCGTCTGCTGAAGGCGCTTACGGAAATACGATGTTAAATAAATTTGCAACACCGGAATATAAGAAATTTATTGAAAAATCTCGTGAATATTTCTTAGCTGGTTACATTGATCCTTCTATGGGAAATGCAAATCAGGCAAATGATACACGTACAGCAAAACAACTTTCAGGAGAATACCTGATTGGAACACAAAGTTATGCACTTGGTTATGAAACACAGGCAAGTAAAGAACGTGGATTTGAAGTTGCAATGGTACCATGCTCTCCTGCTTATGTTGACACAACTTCTTCACAGGGAGCTATGATGGCTATTTCTACTACATCAAAGAATCCGGAACGTGCTATGATGTTCCTGAACCTGTTAAATACAGACCCATATTTAATGACTTTGCTTAACTATGGAGTAGAAGGTATTCATTACAATATGGTTGAAGGGGAAGCCGTATTTACAGAAAAACGTGATGACTACATGCCTTGGACCAATGGTATGGGTAATATAACCATCTTACCTCCACAAGAAGGTCAGGGAGCAAACTTCTGGGATGGATTTAAAGAATATTATGGTGGTGCACAGCAAATTCCTGCTTTAGGATGGGCATTTGATCCAACGAGTGTTTCTACGGAAATGGCTGCATTAGCAAACGTTGCTGGTGAATATGCATTAGCATTAAGCACAGGTACTGTAGACCCAGCAAAACAATTACCAGCATTCCTTAAAAAGTTAGAAGATAACGGAATGACAAAAGTAGTAGAGGAAGCAAATAAACAGTTGACAGATTTTATCGCTGCTAAATAATAATTGATTTTCCTTTATATTTTGTTTTAAATAGGGAGTCCGACGTTTGTCGGACTCCCTATTTACTTATGTAATAGGAAAGTACTCCTATTACATAAAAACGCTCCGCTGTGGATGCGCACGCCGCGCTAAGGAACATGCTTTGGCGCGAGAGTCTGCAAAGCAGACTCTTTATCCATTTAGTAACTCTTCGGCTTTTCCATCCTGAATCCTTATAATTCGGTCAAATAGCTCTCTATTATTTATTTTATGTGTTAAAAATATTACCGTTTTATCTTCAAGTAACCGGTATATATTATTTTCTGACATCCAGTCCATTGCGGAAGTAGCTTCATCCAGAAGTAAAATGGGCGAATCTTTTATAAGTGCTCGTGCTATAGCAACCTTTTGTACCTGCCCGCCGGAAAGATTCATTGCCGATTCTTTAAGCATACTCTTTTCATAAGGCTCCTGAAATATACCTAATCTTTCTATAATATGTTCTACTTGACGGTACTCGGCCTTTGAATTCCCCATTTTCAAGTTATCTTCAATAGAAAGATCCAATACACCATTAGATTGTGAAATATAAGAAAAATAATCATATAATTCACCGGGCTTCATACTTTTTATGCTTTTATTAAAGACAAAAGCATCTCCTTTATCATAAAGCTCAAAACCTAAGAGCAGCTTTAATAAGGTCGATTTTCCCGCTCCCGATTCTCCTACTACTGCAACTTTTTCACCTTTGCGTATTACTAAATTGAGACCTGCAAATACTTTTTTTCCTAATTCGTAAGAAAAGTCCAGATTACTAATTTCAATTGCTACTTCCGCTTCATTAAGTGGATGTACTACACTATTTATATCTTCTATTTCACCATCCATAACTTCAATTACTCGTTCGCCGCCAATAATTGCAGTTTGTATCTCAGATATATACTTTCCCGATTCAGAGAACAAGCGAATAATAGGTGAAACCATAAAAGGGACAATCATAATCGTTGAAAATTCAATCTGCCCCATACTTACAAGAAGGTATCCAAAACTAATTAACACGACTTGAGAAACCCATTGAATTATAGTATCAAGACCAACTCTACTTGTTTCAATTTTTACATTTACAAACCTTTGCCGCAAAAAATTACGGATAATTTCCTTATATTCATTTTCTTTAATTGATTCCATACGCAGAGTTCTGACGATCAGCATTTTGCTAAAGGTTTCCATAAAATTTTTATTTTCTTCGGTAGTAAAAAAAGTCTGTTTCTTAGTTGTTTTCCTTAAGGAACCGGTAAAGATTAATTGAAAAATCATGGAAATAATTCCAATAACTAATGCGATAATACTTAGTCGATAATCTATTACAAATAAAACCCCGATGCTTCCGATTCCGCAAAGCACAGCACCAACCAGTCCAACCAGACTATTCATAAGACCACCGAGAGCCTTATCCGCATCGCTTATCATTCTGGTAAGAAAGCCGGCATTATCAATCATCTTATCTTTTGAAAGAAGTATCTTCTCCAAAAGTTCAGTTTTTAATTTTGCATTGGCATGTGTAGCGCCCATAAACCAGAAATAAATACCGCGACATAAAATAATGGTATATACTATAAAAATTCCAAAAAATAATAGATTGCCATAGATGACATAATTTAAACTTTTTCTCGTTATTGCTTCGATATTCAATTTCAATACAAGTCCAAGCAATCCATTAAGAAGAAGCGCCTGCGTTGAATGTATAATTAATCCTATAACAAATTGTACTTTTTTATATGTATAATAACTCCAAATTCTTTTTAATACCTTAATATCCTGCTTTATGGTTTGCTGATTCATTTTATCATGTATATGACATTTGTTAAATCGTCATACGTTCCTCTCTTTATTTTTTAAGCGACTATTCCGAACAGACGGTATTATCCAACCACAATGAAAAATAATTTTTATCATTTAACAATTGCTTTGGAGTTCCTTGCTTTACTATTTTTCCATTTTCTAAAATCAATATACGATCCATTTTTTCTGCAATGGATAACCTGTGAGTGATCAAAATCACGGTTCCGGAAAGGGATTTTATAATGGATTCTTCGTTTTTTATATCTAAAGCTGAGGTCGGTTCATCTAATAAAAATAAAGGAGCGCCTCGTAAATAGGTTCTGGCCCATGCAATTCTCTGATTTTGCCCACCGGAAAAATTCCCTCCATTTTCCTCTACGACAGTATTTACAATTTCACTTTCAGAAAGAAAGTTTATATTTGATTTGAAAATTGCGCTATCAAACTCTTCTTGAGAGGCCATTTGGTTGCCATATAAAATATTGTTTTTAACTGTTTCAATAAAAAGTGTTGCATTCTGATCCAAATAGGCTATCTGATCTCTATAAGAGGTATTCTCATTTAAGTTATTTACACCTATGGAAATCTTCCCACTTGCCGGTTTATATAATCCCAACAGCAATTTTATTATAGTTGTTTTCCCTGCTCCGGATGCACCGATTATTGCTACCTTTTCTCCTTTTTTGACTTCAAATGATACATCCTTCAATATTTCTTTATTTTCATAACAAAAGGAAACCTGGTTAAAGGATACCATATTTGTTTCGTCTGACATAATATGGCAAGATCCCTCTTCTGTCTTAACATCCCAGCTCTCAAAAATTGCTACGGCGGATCCGGCTGCATTTCTAAATGCAAATAATTGTTGAGAAAGCATAATTAGTGTTGTTGTTAAATCGGTTATAATAGTTACAAAAGTAATGAATATAGGTAAGGATAGATTCCCTTCTATGACAAAAAATGCAGCCAATCCGGCAACGATGCATAGAGGAAGTATTGATATAATCAAACTCACGATGATTAGCTTCATCTGTGCAAAAATCAACACTTTTCTACCATGAATCCATTCTTTATTAGTTTCTTTATACTTATCCAATAAAAAATCTGTAGCTTTATAAACTTTTACAGAGGTTCTATGCTCAATCCCACTTTTTGAAAGGGAGATACGCTTATTATCGGATAAATATACTTGATATCCATGCTGCTGAACTAATTCACTAACTTTGTTTTGTATATAAATAACGAACGGAAATATTAACATATATATAATCGCAATTTTCCAATTCAAGCCTATTAAAAATATAATGGATAGTAAGCTTGCCGTTATATTCTTGATAAAATCCGGTATATAATCGCATAAAAAATCAACAGCGCTTGCCACGCACTGCTGTTGCTTAACAATGAGATCTGAAATATTTTGTTTTTCTAACCAATAATAATCCGCTTTTAATAAATTATGAAAACTTTTTTCTTTAAACATAATAGTAGTTTTTTCTCTGAAATACCCTAATAGACCGGTGGTACCCATATTTAATAATATCTTTACCAGCATTAGTATAGTAAGTCCTAAAGCTATATTAATGAGAGTACGAACATCCTTATTAATTGAACTTTCCGCTATTTTACCGTAACCATATGAGACCGTAAGATTAATGATGCTAAGTAAAAAAATACCACCAAACCATAAATATAGATATATTTTTTTATAAGATTCCACCCAAAATCTTTTCATAATATCCC
>JAVXIV010000175.1:0-4703 GCA_036785645.1 Hungatella sp. | reverse complement strand
GTCTTTTCATCCATACTCTCGATGATCGCCAAGGATTCCAAACGAATTCCCTGTCCACGGAGATTCTCGCCGCCTACCTGAAATCCTTTCTCGATCACAATACCTGCCCCGACCAGTTTTGCTCCGGACGCTCTCACAAGAGCAGCCAGACCCTCCAGAGCTTTGCCGTTGGCCAAGAAATCGTCAATCAACAGCACTTTGTCTCCCTGACCCAAAAATTCCTTGGCAACGATGATATCGTAGACTTTGCCATGTGTATAAGATTCCACCTGACTGGTATAGACATCTCCCGCAATGTTCTTGGTCTTATTCTTCTTGGCAAATACGACCGGAACATCAAAATACTGTGCTGCCACGCAGGCAATGCCGATCCCGGAAGCTTCGATCGTCAGGATCTTATTCACCTCCACATCAGCAAAGCGGCGTTTGAATTCCTTGCCAATCTCAGCAAATAGCTTGATATCCATCTGATGGTTTAGGAAGCTGTCCACCTTTAGTACATTGCCGGCTTTGATCTTACCGTCTTTTTGTATTCTGTCCTTTAATAGCTGCATCAAAGAATCCCCCCGTATATCATTCCGTTATTTTAAGCCTCTACCGCATTGTCTGCAATAAAGTTTACAACCTTTTCTGTCAGAATATAGTTCTCAACTGCAGTCTGTCCGACCTGTTCTACCATCGCAGCCACATCGGCATATTGGAATTGCTCTGCCAAAGCGGTCTTGTCTGCCTCTTCTACCTTAAAACCTTCTGCATCTGCAATCGCTTTTGCCACTGCATTCTGCTTGGTTGCTTCCTCCGCCATCGTCTTGAGCTGCTCCTTGAAAGCAGGCAGATCCATACCATAATAGCTAACCATCGTCTCGAGATCCAAACCGTTTTGTTCTGCGCTCTTCTCATAATTGGCCAATTGTTCATTGTAATAAGCATCTACAACCGTTTGATCGATCGTAACCTCAGAGTCTTCAATGACCTTCATAAAAACATCTGACTTCTTCTGGTCAGCTGCATTAGCCGTGGCCTGCGCCAGCATGTCTGCCTTCATAGTCTCTCGGTATTCTGCTACGGTTTTCGCTTCGGTATATTTCTGGATGAATGCGTCATTCAATTCCGACGGTGTCGATTCTTTCACGGAATTAACCGTTACATCAAAGACCACTGCCTTGCCGGCCAGATCTTCACTCTGATATTCTGCCGGAAATGTCAGATTCAAACTCAGCTCCTGACCTTTCGTCGCACCGATCAAACCGGCTTCAAATCCATCGATGAAGCTCCCGGATCCTAAAACTAAATCAAAAGCATCTGCGGTACCGCCTTCAAAAGCCACACCGTCTTTCAGACCTACATAATCGATGTTCACCGTATCGCCGTCTTTTGCTGCACGCTCTACCTCGGTAACCACGGGATTACTGTCTACCAAACCTTGAATCTGCTGTTCTACCTGCTCATCGGTAACTTCTACCGGAACTGCTGTATAGGTAACTCCTTTATAGTTGCCCAGCTTCACCGGACTAGCAGCTTTCTTGGAACATCCTGCAATCAGCAGTGTTGCCATCAGACCACACATGCATACTTTTATTACTTTCTTCATCATAACTTCCCTATTCTTTCTCTTGATTATCTGCCCTCGCTGCGTGCAGTAATCTATGTTATACCATATCGCTTTCGCAAAAAAAAGCTTTTCCGGTGAATTCACAAAAAATTCAGATTTATGCTAGGCTTTATAAAAAGCCTTAAACGCTTTATAGGTATTATATACATCCAGTTTGGAAGCAAGTTCAAAGGGTGCGTGCATGGAAAGAATCGGAACACCCAAATCTACCACATCGATATTCAAATGTGCCACATACTGGGCAATCGTTCCGCCTCCGCCCGCATCGACTGCTCCCAGTTCTCCGGTCTGCCAGTATACACCCGCATCCTCCATGATCGCAATCACCTTCGCCATGAGCTCCGCACCTGCATCGCTAGATCCTGATTTGCCTCTGGAACCGGTGTATTTCGTCAGCACACAGCCCTTATTGATATAGCAGGAATTGGTGGGATCATAGACCTGGGGAAAGGTTGGATCAAATGCTGCATTGACATCGGAAGAAAGGCAGATGGAATTGGCAAACATCTCCTTGGGATTGACACCTTCTGCTTCTGCCAGATAAGTCATATAGTCCCCTACGTAATTGGAATTCAGTCCGGTATTGCCAACCGATCCGATCTCTTCTTTATCCGTCAGGATCGTCACGGTCGTATACGCAGGATTCTTCGTCTCAATCTCTGCCATCAGTGCCGTATAAGCACATACACGGTCATCCTGACCATACGCACCCACAAGGCTGCGATCCAGACCTACGTCACTGGCTTTGTGCGCAGGAACCATCTCGATCTCCGCCCGCATGAAGTCTCCTTCTACGATTCCGTATTGTTCATTTAAGATCTGCAATGCCAATAATTTGACTGCATCCTTGATCTCTTCCTCTGCGTAGGGAATCGAACCAACCACAATGTTTAATTCTTCTCCTTTTAATCCGTCCTTTAGCATCCGGTCATTTTGTTCCGCAGAAAGATGTGGAAGCAGATCGGTTACGCAAAATACCGGATCTTCCGGCTTCTCGCCCAAGCAAATATTGATCTTTTCACCGTCTTTGCGAATCACAACCCCATGCATCGCCAACGGAATCGTACCCCATTGGTATTTGCGGATTCCGCCGTAATAATGAGTTTTAAGCAGAGCAATTTCTTCTTTTTCATAGAGTGGATTGGGTTTTAGATCCAGTCTCGGGGAATCAATATGTGCCCCATTGATGCGAACTCCCGCTGCCACCGACCGCTTGCCAAACGTAGTTGCCAAGATCGCTTTCCCGCGGTTGATCATATAGACCTGATCCCCCGGCTGATAGGATTTTTGCGGATCAAACGTGGTATAACCTGCCTCTAGGAGCATCTTCTCGGCTAAAGTCACACATTCCCGCTCTGTCTTTCCGGCATCCAGAAATTGCTTGTAGCCTCCGCAAAATTCTGCAGCTTCTGCAATCTGTGCAGGTGCCGCCTGCCCGATATGCGGAAATTTCCATGTTAATTTCTTCTGTAATTTTTTTCCCACTGATGTTTCCATTGATTGTTCCATTGATCGTTCTCCTTCTATATCTAGTTTGATTGTCACTGTTTTTAGGTTAATAGCAGGTGCAAGTACTCCAGCAAGGTCTCGGTTGCTTTCTCTCGGTACAAAATTTCACGTGCCAGTACCGGATAATCGGTGATGATATTATCGACCCCCAATGCCTTTAAACGTTCTAATTCGCTCTTACTGTTCACCGTCCACGCATGTACCGTTTTACCGGACTGATGTGCGTCCCGAATCAAACGATCCGTGATGAAACCGGAGCGGATGCTAATAAAATCGATGGCATCGTTGGAATAATAATTTCCATATGCCGCCGATATAATATAACCGGTCTTAATCTTGGGCTGTTGCTCCTTGATTCTTTTCAAATAATTCAAGCTCGTAGAAGTGATCACGCACTGATCCTGCATCTCATGATCCTCTACCAACTGTAATACCTTCTCGGGAAGTGCACTGGCGCTCCCCAAATTCTTAATCTCAATATTGAGCGTAATCTTTCCTTTGGCATATTCCATCACTTCATCCAAAGTCGGAATCGATTCTCCGATAAATTGATCGGAAAACCAAGCTCCCACATCCAACTGCCGGAGCTCCTCTCCGCTCAAATCCGCAACCTTTTTGTCGACTCCGGATACTCGTTTCAAAGTGGTATCATGACATAATACCACTTGCCCATCCAAGGTTTCCTGAACATCGATCTCGGCTCGATCTGCCAGTTCCTCCACCGCCGCAGTAAGTGCTGCCATGGTGTTTTCAGGAGCTGTCTTAGAACTTCCCCGATGAGCTGTAATCTCCGTCTGCATGGTCACCGAATTGCTGATAAAATTGCCGTTGTATGCGGTATCAAATAGACAAAATCCGCTGACTGCACCAACCGCTGCTAACAAAATCACGGCATTTTTTTTGCTGACCGGCACGGTTTCCGAGTAGTGGAAATCCCAGCGTTCTTCGTGATTCATGCGGCAGTCATATTGATAATACTGCACGGTAACCGCTGCAAAATGCACGACACCTGAGGCAATCCCCGCACAAAACAGAATCACCCACTCGATCCGATTGCCTGCTTCCATCAAGAAGGCAAATTCCAGCTTTTTGTCCACAAATAACACAACGAAAACAGCTACCAATAAGGTTCCAAGCAAATAGACCAGTATCAGCACACCGGTCAAAATTACCTGTGAAAAAATCAATCCAAAAACCGTTCGAACCATTCTGCCTTTGAGCAAATCCATACTTCGGTTCACGCTGTCACGAAATGATTTCTGTTCAATCATACATCCATGAAATGTAAAAATCGTCGGAATCGCAATCACAATAAACAGAATCAGCAAAACAAGCAAAAGCACGCACACCCACATCTTCTCGAGCATGACCTTAAGGATGAAGTCGAGCGGCTTCACATGGTTCAAAATCCGATAGCAAAAGTAAAAATTGATTAAGGTAACATCAATCAAAGCGATTCCCACAAGGGCTGCATTCTTTCTCCGAATCTCATCCATGAGATTGTGAATGCCACCAAACAAAAGCTCCATAGGTCCGATATGCATGGAGTAGGCAGCTCCCGAATAGGCGGTAATTAAGCTTC
>JAVXIV010000174.1:0-4712 GCA_036785645.1 Hungatella sp. | reverse complement strand
AAGTTGCATCATCAATTGCCTTTACCGCCAAGGTAGAGGGATCTGCAGTTCCTGCTGCGATCTCTGCATAGCCTTTCACCATATCAATCATATAGGTATAGTCTGCAGTAGTCTTTGGGTTTGCCAAACGCTGCCAGCTATACACGAAGTCTCCTGCGGTAACCGGTTTGCCATCGGACCATTTGATTCCTTCACGCAGCTTGAACGTATACGTAACCGTACCATCTGCATTGGCTACCTTCTCATAAGATTCTGCCTGACCCGGAGCCAGCTTTGCATTACCCTCGCCATCATCCACTCGTTTGGTCAAGCCTTCAAACATATGATTGATCATAATACCGCCATCTAGTGTGGAATTTAATGCAGGATCAATCGACTGTGGTTCTGATGCAAGAGAGACTGCCAGATGGAAACCGTCTGTACCGGCTGCCTCTGTGACCGCGGTTGCTGCAGTGGTCTCTGCGGTTGCTGCAGTCGTTGCCGCAGTCGTCTCTGCGGTTGTCTTGCCACCACAAGCTGCTAAAGATAATACCATAGCAGATGCCAGTGTCAGAGACATAATTTTGTTCACTTTTCTCATATTTCTTGTTCCTCCTTTTTGTTGGGTGTTTTCCGAAGAATCACCCTGTATCCTAAACGTCCACCTGGGACCTTGATACTACGATTCATACTGCTTTTGATGAGCATTAGCCCAAAAGATGACAGGCTGCCCAGTGTCCCGGTTCATGCTCTTTAAAGATGGGCATCTCCTCACTGCATTTAGGGGTAGCATAGGGGCATCTGGTGTGGAAACGGCATCCGCTTGGCGGATCGATGGGACTTGGAATATCTCCCTCCAATACAATACGCTGACGGCTGCGGCTAAGCTTCGGATCCGGAACCGGCACTGCTGATAACAGCGTCTTGGTATACGGATGAATCGGATTTCGATTCAGTTCATAGCTTTCGCCCAGTTCTACCAAACAACCTAAATACATGACACCAATCCGGTTAGAGATATGACGGACTACCGATAAATCATGGGCAATAAAGAGATAGGTCAGTCCCATATCCTGCTGCATATCTTCCAGCATATTGACTACCTGCGACTGAATGGATACGTCCAGCGCCGAGATAGGCTCATCACAGACGATAAATTCCGGTTTCACGGCTAAAGCACGGGCAATCCCAACGCGCTGCTGCTGTCCACCGGAAAATTCATGGGGATAGCGGTTTGCATGTTCGGTATTCAATCCTACTTTTTTCAGCAATTCTTTGATCATGTCAGCGCGATCTGTTTTGCTTGCAGCCAGCTTGTGAATATCCAAAGCTTCTCCGATGATTTCACCCACCGTCATACGCGGATCCAGAGAAGCAGACGGATCCTGAAAGATGATCTGCATCTTTCTGCGATATGGAAGCATATTGACGGACTTGGCTTTTCTCAATGGTTTGCCTGCGGCATCCAAGGGATTTTCATAAATCGGAACTCCGTCATAGGTAATCGTACCTCCGGTCGGATCATAGAGCTGTAGGATCGTTCTGCCAAGTGTGGTCTTACCACAGCCTGACTCGCCTACCAAACCGAGAGTCTCTCCCTTTTTAATAAAGAACGAAACATCCTGAACCGCTTGGATACCCGGACCCTTCATACCCTTTACCGGGAAATATTTTCTTAAATTATTAATTTCAAGGAGTATTTTTGCATCGTCATTCATCGGTTTTCTCCTCCTTGTTTCTTCTGTTCATTTCGTTGCTCCTGCGCCCGCAGCCAGCAAGCCGAACGATGATTTTCACCTACCGTTACGTAGGGCGGAACTTTCTTTAAGCAGATCTTCATACAGCTCTCACACCGAGGTGCAAACGGACAGCCCTCCGGTGGATTGAGCATGTCGACCGGGGTACCCTCAATCGGGATCAAGCGTTCATAGCTTTCCGCATCTACACGCGGCATGGAGCGAAGCAATCCTACAGTATAAGGATGAGACGGTTTATAAAAGATATCATCTACCGGTCCCTGCTCTACGATCTTACCGGCATACATAACCGATACCTTGTCACAGACATCCGCCACAACACCTAAGTTATGAGTAATGAAGATGATGCCCATTTTCGTTTTCTTCTGCAAGCTTTTCATCAGCTCCAAAATCTGGGCCTGAATCGTCACATCCAAAGCCGTCGTCGGTTCATCTGCAATCAAAAGCTGTGGATGGCAGATGAGTCCCATGGCAATCATAACACGCTGACGCATTCCGCCGGAAAATTCATGGGGATATTGCTTCATACGCTTCTCTACATTATTGATTCCGACCAGTTCCATCATCTCCATAGCCTGTTTGGCTGCTGCTTCTTTGGAAATGTTTTTATCATGTGCACGCAGAGCCTCAATCAACTGATTTCCGATCGTATATACCGGATTTAAACAAGTCATGGGGTTCTGAAAGATCATAGCTACACTGTTTCCACGAAAATTCGTCATCTCTTCCTCGGAAAACTGTAATACGTCCTGCCCTTCAAAAGTGATCGAACCTCCGGTAACCTTCCCCGGAGACTGCAAAAGTCCCATGATGGAATAAGCTTCCACGCTCTTGCCGGATCCGGATTCACCCACAACCCCCATGACCTCGCCATAGTTTAATTCATAAGAAATGCCTCCGACTGCTTTCACTTCTCCGGCATGGGTAAAGAAGGAGACATGTAAATCTTTTACTTCCAATAATGTTGATTTTCCTTGATTATCAGGCATAATATTCCCCTTCTTTTATTTTTTAAGTTTTGGATCCAACGCATCCCTTAGACCATCGCCAAAGAGATTAAATGCCAAAATCATAACACACAGCACCAACGACGGAATAATGAGTCGATACGTATACGTATACATGCCGCTTAGTGCATCGGTTGCCATCGAACCTAAGCTGGGGAGCGGGGCGGATACCCCGACACCTAGATAGGATAAGAAAGATTCCAAAAAGATGGCCGACGGAATCTGTAAGCAGGTCGTAACCACGATCTGACCGATGCAGTTTGGAAGCAGATGTTTGCGGATGATCTGACCGCCGGAAGCTCCCAGTGCACGAGCTGCCGTAACATATTCCTGCTGTTTTAACTGAAGTACCTGTCCACGGATAATACGGCTCATGGTAACCCAATAGAGAAGTCCAAAAGCAATAAATAAGGAGATCAAATTGGGACCCAAAATCGAGACAAAGGATTTAATCGGACCGCTTCCGGAATTGACATATTCTGTTAAAATCGGTTTTAATGCCGTTGCGATCAGCAACACGACCAGCATCTCCGGAACTGAATAAATAAGTTCCACAATACGCTGCATCACCGCATCTACTTTCCCGCCGCAATAACCGGAGATGGAACCATACAACGCTCCGATAAAGAGCACCAGCAATGCCGCACAGATTCCCACCGTCATCGAAACTCTGGCACCGTACATCACGCGAACCAAAATATCGCGACCATACATATCGGTACCAAACATATGTGGAAATACAAACTCACCTGCTGCTTTTCTCTCTAATTCTGCTCTGGAATATCCAAACATCTTTTTCTTAATGCCCAGTTCTTTGCGCAAAGCATTGGTATCAATTGCTGCAGAATGCTTAGAAGAATTCTGAGAAGCCACTTTTGCCTGAGCTTTGATCTTGGCCTTATCCACAGGAGAGAGTTTTTCTCCCTTGGCAGCCGCCTCTGCTTCTGCTTTTGCAATCATCTCCTCCACGTTTAATACTTCCGTGGTTGTGCGAACAGCAATCTCTGCGTCCAATCTCTTCTGATCTTCCAACGTGTAGTGATACGTATAGAGGTCTTCTGCACCACTGCCGAATTCATCATATCCATAGGGGATCAGAAACGGTCCCACAAATGCAAAGGCAATCAAGAAAATAATGACCCCCAGTGCTACCATGGCCACTGTATTTTTCTTGAGACGGCGCCAAGCATCTTTCCAGTAAGATACGCTCTGACGTTCCTGTATAAAATCGTCCTTTTCCGCCTGAGAAGCCGGTTCAAAATCGGATTCCGGTAATTCATTCCAATCCAATATAGATTCTACATCCGGCTGTAGGGAGACGATACAGCGTTTCATCTTTTTATCTTTTGCCACGTTTATTCTCCCCCTTTCGTCAGCGTAATTCTCGGGTCAGCCACTTTATACAACACATCTACTACCACATTCATCAGGATGATAAAGCTAGCCAGAAATACGGTGGTGCCCATGATGACCGGATAATCTCGGTTTTGAATTGCCTGAACAAAATAACGTCCCAGTCCCGGGATCGAGAACACACTCTCTACCACGAAGCCGCCACACAAGGTAAATGCCACCTGCGGTCCCAAATAAGTAATGACCGGAATGAGGGCATTGCGAAGTGCATGTTTGAAGATAATTTTGTCATTCTTAAGACCTTTGGCTTTGGCTGTCTTAATATACTCTTGATTCAAAGAATCCAGCATCGCAGAGCGAGTCTGCCTAGCCGTGTAGCACATGGGATAAAATCCCAGAGAAAAACATGGGAGTACATACGACTTCCACCCCAACGTCGGATCAAAGATCGTCGGGAAGATCTTGAGTGAGGCGATGCCTCCGGCAAATGTAACCAAGAGCACCGATGCCACGACGAAACTTGGCATGGAAATACCCAGTGTACAGACTACCCGAAGGACACTGTCTGTCATCTTTCCTCGCTTGAATGCCGCCAGACATCCGAGCGGTACCCCCA
>JAVXIV010000173.1:0-4741 GCA_036785645.1 Hungatella sp. | reverse complement strand
AAATTTCCCTTGCATACGATACAATTCATTCTACCTCCCCTTTCTTGTTTTTAAGTCAAGATTCCATTGATGGATGTCCGGAACATAAGCGGTAATGAGTCATAATTCTGTATGATCATCATTGGGTGCACATACAACATAGAAAGGATGTGCTGGAGGATATCAGGTTTCTGGTTGATGCCGAAAAGAAGTTCTGGGACAGAGTGGTTTCAGACAGGCGCCCGGATTTGATTCTTCCGGCAATATAGGAGGAGCTGAAAAATGAAGTAGCAGAGACTGCCCACGGGTATGAGGTATCTGTATATACAGCTGACACCATCAAGCAGGCAAGGGCTGACCGGGCAAAACTGAATAAGTTTGTGGATGCTATCAACGGCAAGCGCGCGGAGATCCGCAAGAAGCTTCTGAAACCAGATGAACAATTTGGAAAGGAAGTGTTCCTTCGTACTTATGATATTGGACAGGCCATGGCAGAGAGAAATCGTTTAGAAGCAGCAGAACAGAAGCGAGATGTAGGGCGATGTCAGAGCACTCTATAGCTAGTTTATCGTGTTGCATAATTATGAAAAAATGCAACACAAAGAGAAAAACATAAGCGTTTTATGAAATATGAAAGCATCAAAAAAGCCTTATTCTAAGCCATGTTACAAACAATCGGCTTAAAATAAAGCTTTTCATATCCGTGCACCTGATAGGAATCGAACCTACGCACGCAGCTCCGGAGGCCACTGCTCTATCCACTGAGCTACAGATGCATCTTTTCTATTCTACTATACTCTGCAACATTCTGCAAGGTATTTTTTGAGAACTTCCAGAACTTCCGGAGAAATTTATTGGAAATAGAAGCGTTCCGCCATGCCGGAATGCAGTTGCTTTTTATGCTGTATTTTGCTAGAATAGAGCGAGAAAATGATTCTATAGGAAGAGAAATAAGAAACAGGAGATCAGTATGAATGTAACCGACTTTAATTTTGATTTACCGGAAGAACTCATTGCGCAGGATCCGTTGGAAGACCGTTCCGCATCCCGCTTGTTGGTATTAGATAAAAAGACAGGGGAGATCGAACACCGCGTCTTTCGTGATATTACGTCCTATCTTCATCAGGGAGATTGTCTGGTAGTCAATGATACCAAGGTGATTCCGGCCCGATTGTTTGGCATCAAAGAAGATACAAAAGCCAAGATTGAGGTGCTTCTTCTCAAACGCAAGGAAGATGATATCTGGGAAACACTGGTAAAACCGGGCAAGAAAGCGAAGGTCGGCACCGTGATCTCTTTCGGTGAGGGACTTTTGAAAGGGACGGTGGTGGATGTGGTAGCGGAAGGGAATCGCTTGATTCAATTCTCTTATGAGGGGATTTTCGAAGAGATCTTGGATCAACTGGGGCAGATGCCGCTGCCGCCGTATATTACCCACCAATTACAGGATAAAAATCGTTATCAGACGGTTTATGCCAAACATGACGGTTCGGCTGCAGCACCTACGGCAGGACTCCATTTTACAAAAGAATTATTGCGGCAGATCGAAGAAATGGGTGTTACGATTGCACATGTGACCTTGCACGTTGGACTTGGGACATTTCGCCCGGTGAAGGTCGATGATATTTTGGATCACCATATGCACTCGGAATTTTACATCGTGGAAGAAGAAGAAGCCAAGAAGATCAATGCAGCGAAAAAGCAGGGCGGAAGAGTGATTTGCGTGGGAACGACCAGCTGCCGAACGCTGGAATCTGCAACCGGCGAAGATGGAATCCTAAAGGCCGGAAGCGGTTGGACCGAGATCTTCATCTATCCGGGATATCAATTTAAGATATTGGATGCATTGATTACGAATTTTCATCTTCCGGAATCTACGTTAGTGATGCTGGTGTCAGCTTTGGCAGGACGCGAACATGTGCTGCATGCATATGAAGAAGCTATTCGAGAACATTACCGCTTCTTTAGTTTTGGGGATGCTATGTTTATTGCAGATGATGTCCAATCCAGAGAAGTGTAATCCGTATAGGAAGGAATCTGCTATGGAGGAAATACGTTTAAATAAATATCTGGGAGAGAGGGGGATCTGCTCTAGACGGGAAGCAGACCGCCTGATTGAAGCCGGGAAAGTGCTGGTAGACGGAGTTCCGGCCTCTATGGGGATGAAGGTACATCCGGATCAGGTGATTCTTTGCGCCGGGAAGCCGGTGGGAGCCGCTGCCGCGCAGAAACCGGTATTGCTGATGGTCAATAAACCGCGAGGCATTGTTTGTACCACCTCGGAGAAAGACCGTGCGGTCAATATTGTGGACTTTTTGAATTATCCGACCCGAATTTACCCTATGGGGCGCTTGGACAAAGATTCAGAAGGTCTTCTTTTGATGACCAATCAGGGCGATTTGGTGAATCGGATGATGCGCGCCGGTAATGCCCACGAGAAGGAATACGTGGTTACGGTGGATAAGCCACTGACTGCCGCATTTTTAAAAGCAATGGAAGAAGGCATTCCGATTCTGGAAACGGTGACCAGACCTTGTGTGATCACTGCGACAGGAAAGCAAGAATTTCGCATTGTTTTAACACAGGGAATGAATCGACAGATTCGAAGAATGTGCGAATATTTGGGTTATCGGGTGCGCACATTAAAGAGAGAACGCATTATGAACCTGTGTCTGGGCAGTTTAAAAACCGGCGATTACCGTGAGGTGACTTTGGAAGAATATCAAGATCTTTTAAAGCACCTTGGTGATTCCAAAAATATTTCATCGGAAACAGATGGATTTGATCGGAGTGGAGTGATCCTTCACGAGGAGAGTCAACATGGAAACAGATAAAAAACGATATGAGGAACTGATGGAAATCATCCGTTACCACAGTAATCGATATTATAATATGGATGCCCCTGAAATCGAGGATTTTGAATATGACAAATTGATGCAGGAACTGAAAAAGAGTGAGAAGGTGCATCCGGAATGGATTACGCCGGATTCCCCCACACAAAAAGTGGGAGGCAGCGCGAAGCGAACCGCCGGGATTTTGGTGAAGCATAGAGTTCCGATGTTATCGCTGCAGGATGTGTTTACAAAAGAAGAGATCCTTCAGTTTGTAAATGATACAATTACAGAGCTGGGACCGCAGACCGAATTTTTGGTGGAGACGAAGATTGACGGTCTTTCGATGGCACTGCGTTATGAAGATGGGAAACTGGTGACTGCGATTACCCGCGGAGACGGAATCATTGAAGGAGAGGACGTTACGGAAAATGCAAGAGTCATCCGTGACGTGAAGCGTGAATTAAAGCAGCCCATTCCTTATCTGGAGATTCGGGGCGAGGTTTATATGACGACGGCCGATTTTGACAAGGTCAATGAAGAACAGGAGTTGTTGGGCAAAAAGATATTTGCAAATCCCAGAAACTGTGCGGCCGGCACGCTGCGCCAACTAGACAGCAAGATTACCAAGGAACGGAAATTGTCCATGTTCATCTTCAATGTTCAGGACACCAGAGGCATTACATTTCAGACTCACTTAGAAGGATACGAATTTTTAAAGGCAAATGGGATTCGTGTCATTGATGATTATTATTTATGCAAAACAGCGGATGAGGTCTGGGAGGCAATCCAAACCATAGGGCAGAAACGCGGGAACTATGCGTATGATATCGATGGGGCGGTGGTCAAGTTAAACAACCTTGCAGACCGCAATCTCATGGGGGAAACTTCCAAAGTCCCCAAATGGGCGATTGCCTATAAATATCCACCGGAAGAGAAGGAAACAATCCTCAAGGATATCGAGGTCAGCGTGGGCAGAACCGGCAGGATTACTCCGACCGCGGTATTTGAACCGATTCGCTTGTGCGCAACGATGGTTGCGCGTGCTACGCTGCATAATCAGGATTACATCGACGATCTGGATATACGGATCGGAGACCACATCATTGTATATAAATCGGGAGAAATCATTCCAAAAGTAAAAAGTGTGAACAAGGAAAAACGACCGGATACGGCACAGCCATACAAGATCCCCAATCTATGTCCGGTTTGTGGCTCACCGGCTATCCGAGAAGCGGATACCGCAGATATCAAATGTACCAATGTCAATTGTCCGGCACAGTTGGAACGGCAGATCATCAATTTTGTGGGGCGGGATGCGATGGATATCAAGGGACTGGGAACTTCCTGTGTGGAGACTTTGATTAAAGAAGGGTACATTGCCCAAATCTCCGATCTTTATGCACTGAAAAATCATCGGGAAGAACTCATAGAGTTGGGGGTGATTGGTAAGGAGAAAAATACAGACAAGGTATTGGCAGCAATTGAAAAATCCAAGAAGAATGATCCGCAGCATCTCTTGACCGGTTTGGGCATATCCAATATTGGTAAGAATGCGGCCAAGGAACTTATGAAACAATTCCACAGTATTGATCATGTAGCGGAAGCCAGAATGGAGGAGTTATTGACGGTACCAGACGTAGGACAGATCACCGCAGAAGCTATTTTTTATTATTTCAGAAATGCGGAGAATCAAAAAATGTATGAGCAGCTCAAGACCCTAGGTGTGAACACGGTCAATCCGGAACCGGAGTTCCCGGTTGGGCAAATGTTTCTCGGTCTTACCTTTGTCATTACGGGGACGCTGCCAACTTTGAGCCGAGAAGCGGCAGCAGAACTTATTGAGCAGCAAGGCGGAAAAGTTTCTTCCGCTGTCAGCAAAAAAACAAACTACCTACTTGCGGGAGAATCCGCCGGAAGTAAACTGACCA
>JAVXIV010000172.1:0-4780 GCA_036785645.1 Hungatella sp. | reverse complement strand
GGTTCTGGATTTAAAGGCTGCGGCTGCGAAGTTTGCAGAACTTGGAAAACGTTACAATATGGAGATTGATCCTTGGGTTCGGGTGGAGCAGCTATCGGTAGGACAGCAGCAGCGTTTGGAGATTTTAAAGGCACTTTACCGGGATGCCAAGCTGCTGATTTTGGATGAGCCGACCGCGGTACTGACTCCGGATGAGATCGATGGGTTGTTTGATATGATGCGGATGCTGACCGGAGAGGGGCATACCGTGATCTTTATCAGCCATAAGCTGAATGAAATCATGAAGATCTGTGATCGTTGTACCGTGCTTCGGCAGGGACGTCTGGCGGCTACGGTGGAGATTGCCGATGTGAAGAATCGTCAAGAATTAGCGACGCTGATGGTGGGTCATCAGGTAGAGTTAAAGACCGAGAAAAAGCCATTGCATTTGGGTGAAGAACGATTGAAGATCGAGCATTTATGCTGTGATAACGATCGGGGAATCTCCATGCTCAAGGACGTGAACTTCTCGCTTAGGGGCGGCGAGATCTTAGGGGTCTGCGGTGTGGATGGCAATGGTCAGTCAGAGCTGATTCAGTGTATTACCGGACTTCGATCCCCTGCCGGCGGAACGATTACCATCACCGGTGTAGATACAACCCATATGAAACCCAAACAGATTTTGGATTTAAATGTATCTCATATTCCGGAAGACCGGCATAAATATGGAATGGTTGGCTCCATGTCCATTGAAGAAAATCTGATTCTGGTCAGTTATGGCAAACCTCGTTATTCCATTCATGATTTCCTGAATTGGCAATGGATTGCCACACACAGTAAAGAAATCTGCAAAACCTTTATGGTAAAAACACCCAGTATCAAGGAGAGAGCAATCAATCTATCCGGTGGTAATCAGCAGAAATTTGTGGTGGGTCGGGAGCTTGACAGAACCCCCAGTTTATTAGTAGCAGTTCATCCGTCGAGAGGTCTGGATATCGGTGCAACCAAGTATATTCAGTCTCAGATTGTGGGACAGCGGGAACGTGGGACAGCGGTACTGATGGTATCCACGGAACTGGACGAATTGATTGAATTATCCGATCGGATTTTGGTTATGTATGAGGGCAAAGTGATGGGGATCGTGGATCAGAAAGATGCAACCAGAGATACCTTGGGACCTTTGATGGCAGGAATTGGTGCAGAAGAAGAAAAATAAAAAGCAAGCCATCGGCAGGCGCGTTTCCTACCGGTGGCTTGTTTTAGCAAATGGTTACTGTGCACGTAATACGTTTAGCGTTTCTTGAAACTGAGCTTTGAGCTTGCTCTGTTCCGGTTTTAGGCGTGTCAGATACTGCTGCAAAGGTGCTACCGCATGGTTGTTGGCAACCAGAGCCAGGGATTTCAGGGCTTCAATCTGCACTTCGTCATTCCCTACATCCAACAATGCAATCAGTACATTGACGCAGTCATCCGATTTGGAGGCGGCACAGGCTTTTGCCAGATCCATCTGCGTTTGAGGATCCCCATTCAAGTAGCTCTTTCTGATCTTCTCCCAATTTCCTTTTTGAACCAATTTCTCCGGTGAATTTCCTGTAAAACCAAACATAGCGCCTTCTTTCTTTGTGAGAGCGCTTGGGCTCTGACAAGTTTCATAGTTGTACCTTTATAATAGTACAGATACTTCATTATACCATTTTTAAGAATTAATTCAATGAATTTTGTCAGAAAAATTTCTTATTAAATAAAAAATAATTAGAAAAATCCAATAAACGATGATAAACTGCAGATAAATTACAGATAAATTGGCTCTATTGGGCAGAAGAGGTACGGTATTCTTTGGGGGACATTCCATAGTATTCCCTAAAAATCCGATGAAAATAACTGGTATTATCATAACCGACTGCAGTACAGATATCGGCTACCGACAGTTTCGTATTGGAAAGCAGAAATACGGCCTGATTTAAACGTTTGATCTGCAGTAATTCTTTGTAGGTGCGTCCCAGAAGTTTTTTGATGGTACGGCTCAGCCAGTAGATATCATAATTCAATAGGGCAGCCAGCTGTGTCAGCTCCCCATCGCGATAATTTTCCTCAATATAGCGGAGTACCTGAAAAATAAGGACCTGATCGAAGGAATCGGAGCCGGAATGAATTTTGTCGGTGTGATGCATGAGCTGTAAGAATAATAACCCCATGGTAATCTGATTGATATTACTTTTGTTGGGCTGTTCATTGATCAGCGTCCATACCATGTTTTCCACCAGATTTTGAATCGGCAGAATGCCTGCTACTTGGAAATGCAGATAACTGCTATACTGCGTATCCTTGCACAGACAACCGACCAGAAAATCGCGCAGAGAATTGTTCTCTTCACTGATCATATGAAAGGCGGTATCAAAAAAACCGGGAAGGATGATAAAGTTTACAGCCAGATCCGCTTCGCCGGCGGGCAGGATCTCCTGGACGGCATTTTGGTTGAGAAACAACAGCTCGCCGGCTTTTAAGACCACGCGAGTGCCATTGATGATGTGCGTGGTCTGCCCTTGACACATATAAATCACTTCTACATAATTGTGTTTGTGCTTGGGAAAATAGACAAATCGGGTATGTGGGCGAACGCGGATCAGTTTTCCCTGATCCAACATCTTTTTACTGTCAATAATTAAATCCTTTTGCCCGGTATAGCGAGTTTGATCAATTTCACTCCGCCCGGACAAAATCTCACGCTCTTCTTCGCTAATCGTACTTAAACGATCGATAATTTCTTGATTGATCATGTAATTTCCCTCGTCATTGTTCTTGGGTGATGGGTTTATCATATCATAGATGCTGCCATTTTTCATAAGACTTTTGATAGGTTTTTGAAAAAATTTATGTTATACTAAATTGTTGATTATGATCGTGGGGTACAGGAAAGGAATCGGACTGGGATATGGATGTGATTACAACCAATTTGCTTTTTGCATTAGAGATGATCGGGACCGTGGCATTTGCTTTTTCCGGAGGCATGGTGGCCAATTCAAAGAAGATGGATATCTTTGGGGTTTGGGTGCTGGGAACGGTGACTGCAGTGGGCGGCGGTGCGGTGCGTGATGTGCTGCTTGGGACATGTCCGCCTTATATGTTTCGGAACGGTATCTATGTAGCGGTGGCTACAGGCACGGTACTTTTCTGGCTGCTGTTGGCTGCGACAAAAGGCGAAATGACCGTACGTGTATTTGCAAAACTGACCAAAATCATGGATATCTCCGATTCTATCGGTCTGGGGATTTTTTCAGTGATTGGTTCTCAGATGGCGATTCAGGCGGGGCATGGAGAAAACCGGTTTTTGGTGATTTTTGTAGGAGTTATGACCGGAGTAGGCGGTGGACTGTTAAGAGATGTGATGGCTGGTACTACACCGATGATTTTTTGTAAGAGGATTTATGCGATTGCCGCCATGAGCGGAAGTGTGGTGTACCTACTGCTGCTTCACCGCATTCCGGAGATTGGAGCAACCCTGATTGGCACCGTGACGGTATTTGTCATACGGACGCTGGCCAGTAAATTTCGCTGGGATCTGCCAATCTATGTGATGGAAAGAGATGACAATTAGCCTAGGGTGCAGGTGCAATATCTGCTTTTACGCACTTCTTTGTATTGCCGACATTTGGACGTGGTGTGGAGCCGGTGATCGAGAAGATGTTTGGCCAACTGGTGGATGAAAGAATCCAAGTTTTATCACCAAGTAAACCATGAGCTGCACAACAACATGCTCCTTTCTAAGGATCAAGTGATGTTATTCGTTCACTTGCCTGCCTAGAAAGGAGCATTGTAATTGGTGCATATTCATGTTGGAAAGCATCGCATCCAAGATGAGAAACCTACAGCTTTACAAATTCATCTTTGCCAACACCGCAAAGTGGGCATCCCCAGCCATCGGGAATATCTTCAAATGGGGTTCCCGGTGCGATTCCTCCATCGGGATCTCCAACTAAGGGATCGTACTCATATCCGCAAACTGCACATGCATATTTGTCCATAAAAATCTCCTTTCTCTCATGTCACTATGATAGGAATAGTATAAACCAAAATTTTAAAAATAGCTATGATAATATCGGCAATTAATAAAAAGTATTTCACCGTTATACCCACTTGTTTCTTGCGTTATGAATTGAGGTGAAGGAAACGCAAAGGAGAAGCAAAATGAAGAATGCTACTTGCCAGAAAGCGGAAAGAGTTCGAAGAACGTGGTCTTTTAATCAGGGAAAGATTGTACTGAATTTAGAAGATGTCTGCTATTTTGAATCTTATCAGAGAAAGACAGCTGTATGTACAGATTCAGAAAGATTTCGCATCAGTACAACCTTGAGGAAAGAAGAAGAGGACTTGGCAGAAGAGAGGTTTGTGCGAACCCATCAGGGATTCTTGGTTCGGATTGATCAGATTAAGATTATGCGTGGATGCGAATTGATTTTAAAAAACGGAGTACATATTCCGGTTAGCAGGAGAAACAAGGATAAGGTGCATCAAAAGCTGCGGGACAATGGGTAAAAACACACCATGCAATTCTACCATGACAAAACTGCATTGAAACCATCCGTTTCTGCAATGACTCTTGTATGGCATGGCTCCATATGGTAGGCTGTAACCAGAAAACAGATTGACCCTACCAACCCGGATCGTTTGATCTTAAAACGGTTGAAAGATAATCTAGAGAAGGTATTGCAAAAGCATGTTGCTTTCGCAGTATCTTCTGTCTTTTTGTGTATCTGCCCAATATATGAAAAAAGTGATTGACAGTCATAAGCTGTCGTAGTAT
>JAVXIV010000171.1:0-4783 GCA_036785645.1 Hungatella sp. | reverse complement strand
ACAACGTAGGTTTCTTAGAGAACATTGATGTAATCATTAATGTAGGAGATGCTGATACAGCACATACCGGTGGTATTGCATGGGAAGATGCCGCGATAACCTCGGCCATTCGAAGTTTTGTCTATCAGGGAGGTGGATTTATAGGAATCGGTGAACCAGCTGGTCACCAGTATCAGGGAAGATTTATCCAACTGCCTAATGTTTTAGGTGTTGAAAAGGAGACGGGATTTACCTTGAATTATGATAAATACAATTGGGAGGAAATGACAGAACATTTTCTTATGAAGGATTGTACCAAAGATATTGATTTTGGAGAAGGCAAAAAAAATATGTATGCTCTTGATGGAACGCAGGTATTGGTGCAACGAGAGAAGGAAGTGCAGATGGCAGTCAGGGAATTCGGTAAGGGGCGCAGCGTCTATATGAGTGGTCTACCTTATAGTTTCGAAAATAGTAGATTGCTCTATAGAAGCATTCTATGGAGTAGTCATGCGGAAGATAATCTATATAAATGGTTTTCCTCAAACTTCAATGTCGAAGTTCATGCCTATGTAAAAAATAAGAAATATTGTGTGGTAAATAATACATATGAAGCACAAATTACGACAGTTTATCGTGGAGATGGAAGTAGTTTTATATTAGAAATGGAACCTAATGAAATTATATGGTATGAAATCTAGGGGTAGTGTAAAATAAGTTGTGTCTTTAGAAATAAATGGCTCTTATTTGGTAAGGGAAAGAGCCTTTTTTCCAAGAATAATTTCCGTAACCTCGTAGACCCTTTATTTATGGGGATTGTAGCAGCTAGTACAGATGTGAAAGCACCTATTTTTTAGTTCAAAAACCGTTCAGGTGTAAAAATCGTGGAAGTTCACATTATCATAAACGGCTTATATGAATGAAGAAAATTATAATGCCATTATTGACTTATGCCAATAATAGCATTATAATAAAGTCACAAAATGTGGAAAGGAGTGCTTTCATGGCTCGTCCAATAAAACACCGGCGAATTTGTGCAATGCCCCAAACACCGGAATTTATTCCTTGCAGCAAAGACCATACGGATGTTGTGGAATTGGGGCTCGATGAGTTTGAGGCAATACGTTTGATTGATTATCTGGGATTTACGCAGGAGGAATGTGCCAAGCAGATGAACGTTGCGAGAACTACGGTGCAGTCTATCTGCGATACCGCCCGCAAAAAACTGGCGGATACGCTGGTGAATGGCAAACGATTGGTGATTCGCGGAGGCAGCTATGATATCTGTAGTCATGCTGCAAAGTGCTGTGGAAAAAGCTGCAGAGAAAAACGCTGCGAAGATGGAGAGTTACATTGTGAGCGCTGCCAAAAGCAAGTGAAAGGAGGCAAAGAATGAATAAATATGTATGTATGATTTGTGGTTTTACTTATGATGAAGCAGTTGGAATTCCAAAGGCCGGAATTGCAGCCGGTACGAAATGGGAGGATTTGCCGGAGAATTGGGTGTGCCCACTCTGTGGTGCTGCAAAGAGCGATTTCAAGAAACAGGAGATTCCGGGTGCAGCAGCTTCGGAAGCCTTACCAACACCGGAAGCTGAGGATGAACTACGGGAATTAAACATGGGCGAGCTTTCGGCGCTGTGTTCTAATCTGGCAAGAGGCTGCGAGAAACAATATTTGGCAGAGGAATCTGCTCTCTTTACGGAACTATCCGAATACTTTAAGAAGATGACACCGGCGCAGGATCCTGCAAGTTACGAAGCTCTGCTGGATTTGGTACAACGGGATCTAAATCAAGATATGGTTCATGCCAATACGGTGGCTGCAGCAGAGGCCGATCGCGGCGCACGCAGAGTGCTAGTCTGGAACGAAAAAGTAACCCGCATTTTAAATTCTATTTTGGGACGCTATCAAAAAGAAGGGGATGCATTCTTGGAACATACCAATGTGTACGTCTGCGAAACCTGTGGATTTCTTTATATTGGCGAGGAACCTCCGGCACTTTGTCCGGTTTGTAAGGTGCCCAGTTGGAAGTTCACCAAAGTAGAGAGGAGGTAAGAAAGCCATGTATGCAGTAAGAACGATTCGATTATGTACAAAGGATTGCCTTTGTTTATACGTTTGCCCTACGGGTGCAGCCGATACCGAGAACAGCATCATAGATGTAAATAAGTGCATTGGATGTGGAAAATGCGCCGCTGCTTGTCCTTCCGGAGCCATTTCGATGGTGCCTACCGAATATCCGCCGCAGCAGCGAAAGACCGACGAGGTGGTGCGCGCACTGAACAAGCTTTCAAAAAGCAAAACAACCCAAGAAAAGATAGCCCGGCAGATAGCCGAAACGACGGATCATCCGGTTGCACGTCAGTTAGCAGATGCAATCGCCAAATCCAACCGCCTGATGGCAGAGGATCTTTTGCGCGAAGCCGGATATATGCTCCCACAGAGTGCAAATACACATGCATTTTTACAGTCGCTGCTAGATCATCCGCTGACAGAGGATTTTCCAAAAGAGGCAGTGCAAAAGCTTTTGAACTTGATACCCAATAACGAACAATAGACATAAAGTGATGACACTTAGGAGATAGCAGATATGAAAATAGCAGTTACTTACGAAGATGGGCAAGTGTTCCAACATTTCGGACATTGCGAAAACTTCAAGATTTATAACGTAGACGATCATAAGATTATTTCTTCCGAGGTAGTCAGTGCAATTGGCAGCGGTCATGGAGCATTGGCTGGATTCTTGAAAGACCACCGTGTGGAGGTTTTGATCTGCGGCGGAATCGGCGGTGGTGCCCGTGTTGCCTTGGCAGAAGCCGGTATACAGCTCTATCCGGGTGTAATCGGTGAGGCAGATGCCAATGTGATGGCACTACTTCAGGATTCCTTGGATTTTGATCCCAATACGATGTGCAGCCATCATCATGGAGATGACGGACATGATTGCGGCAGCCATGCCTGCGGCGAAGACAAGCATGGCTGCGGTGGAAATCACTAGGGAACTCAATTCGAACTTTCATTAGAATGCATACGAATCCGTATCTTCCTTAAATTCCGTACACAAGAGTTGCTGACCGGCATGGATTTGGTACTTTATGCAGGGGATGATGGTCTGTGGCACCATGAGATTGGTGTTGGGCGATGGGTGAATGACATAGGGTACTCCATTTTCATGTACGGCTTTTACTTGATAGAATTCTGTTCCATAGCGGATGCTTGATGTGTATCGGTCGCCGGAATCCGTAGTAGTGGCGGTTGTGACCGGAAAAGCAAAGCCGCAATCATAGGCCACGCAGGGCTGATCACAGGTGATCTCATGAGTTCTGCGATGGCCGCTTTTTTCTAGCGTAATTCTGGTTTTTACTTGTATGCCCGGGCAGGGCGACCAGTTCATAAGGACGTAATCAGAACCAACTTCTTTATATTCTGTGATTCCTTTGGTATAAATCATACCATTCCATTCGAAGGCAAGCATACTATCCGGTGCAGCTTCTACAATCGTGTGCAAAGAGCGAGGTACACTAAATGCATATTTACTGGAATAGGCAAATTTTGAGTATTTTTCTTCGGTATGAACGTGTTGATGCGGGTATGAACGCCCGGCTACATAGGCAGTGACCCGGCCATTTAGACGCTGTATCAGCATATCTCCATTGGAAATCAAGCGTGTGGATGCCAGTGGAGGAAGCGCAGCCGATTCCATGGACCAGAAGGGATGCTCTTTGGGAAGTGCCAGTAGGGCAAATGTTTTCATGCACCAGTAAGGCGAGCCGGGTGCATTGTACTGTTCTGACATAAGCAAGTTGGGATATCCGTAACCGATGGTGAGAATTCCATCCCGATCCAGAATCGGGTGATCAAGCCAGAAGATCAGATGGCGGGTGATCAAGCCCTTCATGACCGGAAATGGAAGGACTTCCAATTCACAGGCGGTGCACATGGAAAAGAAGGCTACCTGCGCCAAGCGGTAAGTGAGCGATCTGCCATAAGCGAGAGAGGAACCGTCCTCGGCAAACCAGTACACAAAATCTTTGGCAAATAACTGGGCACGTTTCTCATATTCGAGGCAGCGATCAGGATCGTCTGCTTTCATAAAGCGGATATAGATCAGACTGTAATAATGAAAGGCAAAGGAAATATAATAGTCTTTTTCCGCATTTTGCCCATCGACATACCAGCCATTGCCTTGATAGCAAGACTCAATATATGCAAGATAATCATCGAGACGAGCTTGACTATAGGGCATATGTTTAAATTTTAATGCAATATTTACCAAAATACCAAAAAACATCCAGTTGCAAGGTGGACTGTCATAGTGGTTGATGCCATCCAGCCATTTTGCAAGATTACCTTTGGATTTTTCAGTTAGCGGATCCCATAGAATTTCAGGTACCATCAGCATCCCATAGGCGATGGCTGCCATTTCCACAAAACGTTGGTCAATGTCGTGAAAACCACCCCAATACTCAGTACTGTCCGGATCGGTTCCTGCGGCAAGTCCTTTTTGATAAATGGATTCAAATTCTCCGTCATGGCTGTTGCCTGCCCAGTAAGGAATCAGTCCCCAAAGAGGCCGTAAAAATCCTTCGGCCAAAGCAGCAGAGTGGTCGTATACCGCCTCGGTGTCTCCCAGTTTCAAAAGGGCTTTTTCTTTTGAATAATAGGGTTTTAGGGGTGATAAAAGTGTTAACATCAATTCTTCAAAATCATGTCTATTGGTTAATTCTTGTTCGGTCAGTTTCATTTTTTCATCCTTTCTTGAAATTTCAGGTATTTACCAAATTAAGAAATCCTTATTCAT
>JAVXIV010000170.1:0-4792 GCA_036785645.1 Hungatella sp. | reverse complement strand
CCTCTTTCTTGCCAAAAACCGAAAAAGGCAGCTTGAGTTTGTAATCAACCACCAAATCCAGCATTTCTCCATCTTCCAATAATTGTGACTGCAGCAAAGAAATTCCGCCAATTCCATATCCATTCAGCTTCTGCCTTACCTGCACCTGCGCATAGGCGGTCAGAAGTGTCTGGCTCATACCGCTCTCTCCAAATTGCTGTACAAACTCCTTTGGTAGATTCAGCTTTGTTTTATTCTGTTTCAGCACCGCATTTAAGTATGCATAGCGGCTCATCTCTTCACAAACCGATTCCACAGCTGCTTGAACACGGCGCTCTCGATTCATGATCGAAAAAGGTGTCATGAACGTCACAGCTGCCATGAGGAACACCGGAAGAACCAAAGCCGCCTCTACGGTCAGACTTCCTTTTTTGCATATGGAGGCAGATGAAAACACTCTCTTTCTGCCCTTTTGTTGTTCTAAATTAGGGATTCGCACTTGGAGAGTTACGATTTTTATTTTTATTTTTTCAATTTGAGGACTGATTCTATTGTTCGGCAAAAAAGAGAGCATTTCCATCCACCTCCTTCTCTTTTTCTATTTCTTATCTTCAATACGCTTTCTGAGTTTTCACGGTATCTGCATAGAGTGCCTCGTGATTACCGGTTAAGTTTTCCACAAAGGGTAGCGTAAAAAACACATGTTTTCCACAAACCTCCACCTTGATATCCACACGATATGTGCAAAACTTCATTTCAAAATCCGGTTGTTTCTGCCGTATCCGAAGCTGCATCAGATCCATCATTCGGTAATACTTTAGCTCCGAGCGTTCCAAGAGCAGCAATAGCTTCAAATAGCCCGCATATCCCAGTCCCGCAGCACAATTTTCTGCCTGCGGTCTTTGCCCCTCTTTTCCCATGGCAAGCAGATTTTCAAGGCTTAAATTCCAATCTTTGCTTCTCTTGAGTATCGGAATCTTACTGCCGGCAAGCAACGCACGCACATCCGCAATCGCTTCACCCAGTGCCCAGATATTCATAATCAAAAATGCGGTGATCTCCACAAGGGGAACAAACCCGGCGGCGCCGGTAATAAGCAGTGCCAATGCCTTGGATTCTTCTCTCTTTTGTCTGTCTGAAAGAATATGAATGAGATTCATCCCTTCCCGCACCGCCAGTATCTTCCGGACTGCTGCCCCTAGATTACCCCGATCCTGATCTTCTCCCCCCAAAAGATATTCCATTTCATAGCGAATCTTAGAGGGATCTTCTTCCACCTCTCCCGACTCTGCTTTTCGAAAATTCGAAAAATGCATGTCACAATATTCATTCACCAAGACCCGATTCGCAACATGGTATCCATCGGTCTCCCCCTCGCATGCCCGCGACCTAGAAGGTGCGTTCTCCAACTCCAGCATAGCTGTGGATACCTGCGTCTCTTCCGGCAGCAGCAGTCCCAGCAGATCCCGATCCATCATGTTCTGAATCTGTTCCAACCAAGTTCTTTTTTCTTCCTGCTTCTCCCCCACAGCCGGGATTGGACTGTGGGTATAGCTCTCCCATCGATTCTGAACCTCCTCCCACATCTGTAAAATCTCACCGCTGTGATCTTCCGCTTCATCCTCATCCGAATGTTCTTCTAAGGATTCTATGTATTCCCCGATCTGATCTACCATCTCTTGGGTGGCCGCAATTACCTCCAAGTTCTGCTCGCCCACAGAAACCAAATGCGCGATTTCGCTCCGGCGTCCCCCCTCACTATCCACATAGCTACGATACCCCTCCAATTCTTCCTCCATCACAGTCTTCATCTCCTGACTTAAATCCGCCTGTCGTACAGCCAGATGCTGACGCATCTCCTCTACCTCTTTTTGCAGTCGATCTGCCTGTTTTTCATAAGCTTTTATGAGTTTTGGCAGCCTTTGGATCTCCTTTTGAATCTGTGCTGTCTGATGAAAGAACGAACTGCCATCTTCACCCAAAAGGGCTTCCCGGGCCCGGTTCCAACCCTCTTTTTGTTTTCGGATGCAGCCATAAATCCGCTCTAATATCTCTTCCAGTTTCCATGCTGCCTGACTCTGCTTTCCATAAAAAGTCGTCAACTCCTGCATACTTTTGGCTTCCTTGATCCCTTTCCACAGAGAATCTGCCTGATCGGGACGCAAGTCCAAGCGACTCCAGATTCCATATTTCATATACTCCAAGATCTCTTGTTCTAAATAGATTCCGCCTGCATCCGTAGCGCGTACCGGATCCTCCGCCTGCACATCGGTAATCTCCATCGGATACCAATTTTCCGTTTCCAAATATGGCTTTAAATAGTGCTCATAGTCTTCCACCAGTTCCGTGGAAGATTCACATTCTAAAAACAGCAAATGATAGTCTTCCCACAATTGGCGGTGATATTGACTAAGCAAAGAATCAATCGAGGAATTGGCCGCTGTCTGAAGATAATAGGCGGCGCCCGCAGTTCTTGCCGATTCCAGCATCACACCAATCAGAGCAAAGATACAAACCAGCACCATGCTCAAAAATACCGTGATTTCCCCTCTCCTATTCATCTGCATTCCTCATCTTTCTCCTCGGACAGCTTTCCTCATTCCGATTAATATACTTCTTTAGACTGACTGTTGATTTCCTTAAATATCCCTTCCAGCAAGGATGTGATTTGCTTTTTAAAGATGATGACCAAACCAATCAGTACCACCAGAATCAGTACCACCTCGATCACACCAACTCCCGCTTCTTCCCTGCAAAATGCCTTCCATTCGTTCTTCATGATCCTTATCCTTTTTTTCATGTCCTTCCTCCTACTGCATAGAGAGCATAGCCGGAACCATAATCATCACCATCACAATTCCCAACATCATAAACAGTGGTAACAATAGTCTGGTTCCCGCTTCCTCTCCCATGCGTTTTGCTATGGTTTTTCTCTGCTCCCATGCTTCTGCCATCTCGGCAGAAAGCAGGCTGCTCAAATTCTTGGTTCCTGTTTTCCTGTTTTGTTCCAACATGCTGCTCAGTTTCAAATACGGCTGCAGTTGACACCTTCTACCAAATTCCACATAAGCCTGTCCCTCCGATATGCCGCTTTTCATCTGCTGAACACTTCGTTCCATCTCTTCATATACCGCTCTTGTTTTCATCCTGCCTCGTTTGCATCGATCCCGATAGTCTAATACCAACCGCTCCCATGCCATGGAGACCGTCATGCCGGCACCGATGAAAACCATCAGTTTAAAGATGACCTCCGCATAGTCAAACATCAGCTCTCTATCTCTTGCTCTCTTCTTTTCTTCCTTTTGATATTGATCCTGTGCATAACATAAGAATGCCAAAACCACACCCAAAACCAATAGAATTTCAGGATGAGAATCGGTCTGTTCTCGATAATGCAATTGTTTTCCATCATACTCTGTTGGCAGCCAAACCCCTTCCCCCGTTCGATCCCCTTTCTCCAAACCCAGAATTTGTTTTTTCAATCCGGCTGCCAAAGCCTCCTTTTCTGTTAAATCGGGCGGATAAACCCAAACCCGAATCTGATATTCCGCCTGCCTGCCACTTGCCAAGAGATGTGCCGATACATAAGTTTCCCGTCCCTCCTTTGCAATATCCTCCGCACAAATGTGTCCAAAAGAATCCAAGAGCTCCGGATCCCCGCTGCTCCATCGAATCTGCACTCCTTTCTGGGGCAGCGCAGAAATTAAATTCAAATCACTGCGCACTTCCATCAGAGAAACATTGTCTCCTAATATCTGCTCCCCAAGCTCTGCCATCACCTGTTCAAATACTTCGCTTGCCTCTTCTGCCCCATAAACTCGCTCTTCTAGCTCTACTGTGAGCGGATACAGCTCCTCTCCCAAGCCTTTCACTTGCAAGTCATATTGTGCCTGCCCCTCTCCATAAGAATTCCGCTTTAAATATCCATTTTGCAAGGATTGTGCTCTGCCCTCTGACCAAACCGTCAGCAGATAACACAAGATCCCCAACGCAATGCAGGCAATCTGCTTTTTTCCGATCCATGCTCGCCGGTTCACCCATCCACCCCCTATACTTCAATTTTTAATATTTTTTTAGAAAGCACAAGGGAGCCCAGATACACCAACAGGCACCCACTCATCAAAACTCTGCCCATCACAGTTTCATACATCATATTGAAAAATCCCGGAGAAGTTCCGTCGATATAAAAGATAATCAGAAAAGGAATGAGATTCATGATTTTTTGTTCAAATTGCTTGGACGAGGTCAAGGTTCGGATCTCTTCCTGAACCTGAATTTTATCCTGAATCACTCCAACTGTGTGATTGATGATCGGAACCAGCTGCCCGCCGCTGCGTTTGGCCACCGAGAAGATCCCCGCAAAATTGTCGATATCCTCCAGTCCGCTGCGCTCCCCAAATTCTGTCATGACCTGTTCAATGGAACGATTCATCCGAAGCTGCTGTACCATATAAGCGAATTCCATCGTGATCATCCCCTCATCTGTGTAGAGCATTTCCAACTCGCGCCCACTGACTACCAGTGCATTTTCGATGGAATATCCGGCGCTTAAAGATGCCGCCAGAATTCGTATTCCCTCTTTAAATTGAAGGTTTAGCTGCCGCAGCCGTTTCTGCTGCAGGACCTTCTTTTGATAAAGTGGATACCAACACGCACAGGGAAGCAGGAGCAAAAACAATAATTGACTTCGGTAAAAAGTATAGACCACCGCTCCCACCAAAAGGATCCCTACTCCCATATAGAATATCCATTCCCGTACGGAAAGATGATACTCTTCATAGCAAAATCCCGGATGCCCGCAATTTCTCTTGGT
>JAVXIV010000169.1:0-4808 GCA_036785645.1 Hungatella sp. | reverse complement strand
ATATTTTAATGAAATACTGGGTTGAATTATAGCCGAGTTTTTGGGCGATTTCTTTCATGGAGTAATCTTCTCCAATTAGTTCCAGCGCACGATTTAGCTTCTTCTTTTTGATGTATTCCGTATATCCTTCTCCCATAACCTGTTTAAACATACGGCTGACTACATCCGGGCGTAGACTTAGCTGATCCGAAAGAAAATCTAAAGAAATATCATGTTCCAGATGTTCCTCGATTAACTTGGTCAAAGTGTCTTTGATATTCACATCTACCGATTTTTTCTTTTGCCGAATGTTTTGCAGAAGCACTTCACATAGATTATTGACCCAGTCATGAAACATGTCAATATCTGTAATTTGTTTATAATATTCTCGTATATCATAACCATAGATGACCCACATATCAAAATCACGATGAATCATGATCTGATAGAGCAGAGTCACAAGATCGCGTAGGGTAGAAATACAATAATCTATTGTATAATTGCCTGTTTTAAAGGAAGTGATCAGTGCATCAATATGATATTTATAATCCAAGAAATTTTCACTTTGAATATCCTTTTTGATGGCATCAAATAATTTTAAATGACTTCCATGACTTTTTCGGGTAGGAATTTTAATGTCTTCATAACAGAGCAGTTTGGTATCGGTAAATATAAATTGATAGCGTGCAGCTTCACTGGCGCTTTTGAAACTTAGTTTGATATTTTCTTTGGTTAATTCCAATAAATCGCCGGAAACTAATGTGTAATCGGTGAGCTGGGTGTCCAACCATTCTGTAAATGCTTTAAATACCTCTAGCATATGTTCTTGATCCAAAAGAATGACTGCAATTACTTCTCCTTTTTCCAGAGTAGTAAAGAACACATCAAAAGTCATGCCCCTCGATACGATGTTTTGCTGCAGTTGATCCAATGCCAGATTCTCAAAGCTACCGATAGGCAAATGGATGATAAAAGTGCGTACATAGCGATATGCAGAGCCGGCACATAGCTGCGTGTAGGCTGTTTCTGCTTTTCTGTTTAATAAAAGCGAGCGCACCGAATTTTGAAACAGCAATGGTTTAGAAGACTTGACGGAAGCATTCAAGCTGGTAATTTCCTCGCTCATCATAGATAAAGAATGATCAAAACTTTTATTTCCATCTTTGATAGAAAATCCGGCTTTTTTGGAAAATATCAAAATCCGTTTTTTATATGCGCTATAATTCAAAATAGAAATTAAGATCAGCACTGCTAAATTAAATAAAATGGAAATCAGAAAATTCCAAATAAAGATTTTGGCTCTGATATTATAATCGGCATAAAAGGTACTGTCCTTGATGCAGTATAAGTACTCTAAATCAGTAAAAGCAGAATCGGTATGAAACACGGTAACTTTTTCATTTTCTACGGTTAGAGAAAAGGGAAAACTATCCCTTGTAATATCGGAATTGTGTTTTGCTTTATAACGCAAAATAGCAGCGGCTTCTTCAGCGCTGTATGGAGAAGAACAATATTTGATCTGATCGTCAGGAGCAATGATCATCAAAATGCCCTCGGATTCATCAATATACTTTGCCAATTCAGAAGGTGAGATATGGATAGCTACAATGATATCGGAACCTTTCACCAAAGGCTGAGAGATTTTCTTGACGTAGGTGAGAACGGCTTCGTTTGTTGGATAAATATTATGAGATAATTTTAATAGCTGTTGAGGTGCCTGTGCTTCTTCAAAGGCAGGATACCAGGGTAGATATTGATTTATCTCTTGATCATTGGCTATAAAATGTATATGACTGAATCCGGTTACAATGGTTTTTGTAGCTTCATAGTAAATATCTAAACTTCGAATATGAGGGGATGATTTTTGAATTTCGTCCAGGCTACCAAGCAGTGATGTAATTTTTGCCGGATCATGGTCAATCCGTTCTTTTTGGGGGAGTAAAATTGGTGCATTTGGTGTGATCGGAGAGAAGTATAAACGAGGAATATTATAGATTGCCTCTATAATCTGTTCGTCTATATTGCGAAATGCCAAATTGGTAACTCGTTGGTTATAGGATATAAAGCTTTCTAGGTAAGCCTTGGTATTCATATTATGAAATACATAATAGTTAAAGCAAGAAAGTAGCGTGATACTAAAAAGGTTGATACACAGCATGATATAAAAGATAGAAAATTGAGTATCTTTTTTGAATGAAAAGAGAATTTTTTTCATATGTTTATTCTCCTATAGTCGAAAATTTTAATAATAGCGCACGAGTCTCATTTTAACATGTGACCGGAAACTTCGCAAATAAAAGCCGAAGTTCCGGTCGGTTCTCTTTTCTTTATACAGAGCATCATCCTTTGACGGAGCCAACAATCATCCCTTTTACAAAGTATTTTTGCAAAAATGGATAGGTGCATACAATTGGAATTAAAGAAAGAACAAGTGCTGCCATCTTCATAGTTTCTGTGTGAACCACAGCATCAATGGTCATTTCCATATCTGCAGTTTGCCCATTAATTAAGATGGTTTGTAAAACATATTGAAGTACATACAGGCTGCTTTTGGTTACATAAAGCATATTATCCATCCAGGAGTTCCAGTGTTGTACGCAGTACCACAGAGAAATGGTTGCGATAACCGGAGTGGATAAGGGTAAATAAATGCTAAACAGAACTTTTAGAGGCGATGCACCATCAATTTTGGCAGATTCTTCTAGTGCATCCGGAATGCCCATAAAGAAATTTCTGGTAATAATAAGGGCAAATCCGGTGATTAAACACGGAAGAATATAAACTAAAAAGCGGTTCGTTAAGCCTAGTTGCTTGATTAATAAGTATTTGGGAATCATACCACCGGAAAAGTACATAGTAAATACAACAAATAGCATAATACCTTTTCGGTAAGGAAGATTGGTTTTTGCCAGAGGATAAGCAGTTAATAACGTAACCAACACACCTAATGAGGTTCCAATAACGGCACGCAAGATGGTAATCATATAGCTGTGCCAGAAGTTATCATCGGTAGCGATGGTTTGGTATCCCGAGAAATCAAACTGCTCTGGGATTAGGTGAAATCCGGTTTCGTTTACTACTTGGGCAGGACTCATAGATATGGTGATTACTTGCATAAAGGGTAAGCAAATAGAGATGATTAGGATCAGAGCCAGAGAGTAGGCAATCCCATCTACCAGCCAGTCTTCCGCGGTGCGCTTTCTTTTTCTTTTGTTCGGTTTTATCATAGTACTGTTCTTCATGGAGCTCCTCCTTACCATAATGAATAATCATTCGTCTTACGTGCTACGTAGTTGGTAAGAATTACCAAGAGGAATGAAATACCATTTTTAAATAGATCAACAGCGGTTGTAAAGCTATACTGCATTTTTTGAATACCCATGCGATATACGAAGGTGGAAATCACATCGCCTACACCGTAGGTACTGGGTGTTAGGAAGTTATAAACCTGCTCAAAACTATCGTTTAATATTTTACCGGATTCCATAATCAGCATAACCGTGATAATGGGTGCAAGTGCAGGAAGCGTGACATGTATGATTTTCTTAATGCGACCGGCACCATCGATTCCTGCAGCTTCATAAAGAGTAGGATCTACCGAGGTAACTGCGGCCAGATAGACGATGGAGCCCCAACCGATGGATTTCCAAAGATCCGATAATACCAAAACACCGCGAAAGCATTTGGGTTCTGCAATAAAAAAGATTGGATCCATACCTAAATTTTGCAGCAAAATATTGATAGGCCCTCTGGATGGGGATAAAAATTCAATAATAATACCCGATACTACAACCCAAGATATAAAATGCGGCAAATAGGAGATGGATTGTGCGACCTTTTTAAAGCGCATACTCTTTATTTCATTTAAGGCAATGCAGAGGATGATGGGAGCCGGAAAGCAAATCAGCAATTTATAAAAACTAATAACCAATGTGTTTTTTAAAACGGATAAAAAAAATGGATCGGAAAATAATTTCTTAAAATGCTTCAGCCCAACCCAAGCACTTTGACTGATTCCTTTTAATGGGTAGTAATCTTGAAAAGCAATCACAAGTCCGTACATAGGTCCATAACAAAAGACCAGAAAAAATAGAAGACCGGGAATTAGCATCATGTAAAATTCTTTATAATGGGATATATTATAGAAAAAACCCTTTTTTTTCACTCTTTACCTCCAATGATTCAATTGACCGGCCATTTTCCGCCGGTCAATTGTTTTTCTGTAAAGTATTCTTTATTTTTTGCTGGCTGCAACTTGTTCTGCATAAGCAGCCTGAACTGCTTTTTCTGCGGCTTCCCCACCGGCTTTTTTGAATTCTTCTACGAAGGTATCAAAATAGTCCAGGGGTTTTGCACCGGTAATCATATCAAAGTAGGCTTGCTCGGTCAGCGTGTCAAGCGTAGCAATGACATTAGAAAATTCTTCTACCGGTGGATTACTAAAACGGAAATATCCATTGCCCGTTACTTCCTTGCCAAAAGCGGTTTTCTTGGCAGTGACATTTTCGGCAAATGGAACCGTGTTACCAAAGTCGACTTGAAGCACGCCTTCTTTACGAAGCTCAACACCTTCCATAATGCGGACGGGAGTACCGTTTACCATTTTAAAATGTTTGTTTTCAATTCCGTAGTTTACTAATTTTGCGTATTCCATGTCGGCATAGTAGGCATCTAACATGGCCAAGAAAGCATCTACCTTACGAGGATCCTGCAAAGCTTTTGTAGTCAGGAAGGTAAAACGACCGGTTTTATTCCAACCTTCGGTACCGGATTTTCCATCAGGTCCGATCGGTGCTGGTCCAATCACGATATCAGCACTGGGGTTTAAG
>JAVXIV010000168.1:0-4877 GCA_036785645.1 Hungatella sp. | reverse complement strand
CACGGTTACCAGCATGGTTTGCAGTATATTTTTCTGTGCAAACTCTGCAAATGTCAAAGGTGTCTCACGTAGGATGTTTTGGTAAGTCATGGTCTGCATCTCACTATCCGGAATCGCCATAACCGCTTTGTTTAAGATGCCCAGTAAAACAGCATCGCTGGGTTTGCTTAAACCAAAGCAAATTTTATATGGTTTCGAGGTTTGCGGAACCAATTTCAAATCGCTGTATTGAGGAATATTGACATAATACTGTGCCGTATAGGTATCTACATACGCGTAATCTGCCACTCCCGCATCTACCGCTTTGATACATTCTGCCCAAGTTGAAAATTCCATGGTTTTTGCGGAGTCCGTAACCGGCTGTCTATCGGATGGGGTGATCGCCAAAATTCGATCATCGGTTTGTTTGCGTTTGGTATTCTCATTGACCATCATCACCGTCTGCGAGGAAATATAAGAACGAGACAGGGTCAGATTATGTTCTCGTGCCAAATTATAATGATAGGGCATACCGGCTACCAAATCAATTTCTTTGTTTTTCGCCATCACATAGAGCTGTTCCGGATTCGATGCCATCTTCAGATGAAGCTGTAAACCGGTTCCGTGGGCAATATAATTCAGCAGATCAATAGAAATCCCATGTATGGATTGATTCTCATGGTCTCTGTATTGAAATGGAGGCTGATTTTCCAAAACACCGACCTGAATTTCCTGATTGTTCTTAATGTATTCTTTTTCCCGTTCTGAAAGGAGAAACCGTTCCATCTTGGGTGCAAAATATTTTTCTTCCAAAGTCAGAGCAAAATAAGGATCAGACTGGCGAATACTCAACATCGCCGCATTCAGATCTGCCATCAAGTTAGCATTCTTGCCTTCCCCTGTTACAAAATAAAACGGTTTTGATGCAAAGCCTGCTAGGGTACGCACTCCTTCGACACGATTTAAGCTATTATTCAGCATGGCCTCCGCTCGGCCATCCCGCATAGCCTGAACCTGCTCTTCTGCGGTTTTGCAAAGGATAAATTCCGGAGTAACCAAATTCAGTTTGCAGTATTCCTGCAGCTCCTTCGCCATTCTTCCTGTAGAATTGCGAACTGCCACCTTAAGCTTCTGATCCACCTGCGAATCAATCACAATATTATAGGGGTCATCATATAAAACCTGCAATACGGTTTCTACCTGCCCGGAATTATATTCGGAATAATCAAACTGCTGATCTAACTCTCTGCTGTACAAAAGACCTCCAAGTAAGTCGATTTCTCCACGTTCTACCATAGAAAGCGCGTCAGACAAGCTTTGATCCAAATCTCCCGGAGGCGTCACAAATTCATAATCCCATCCGGTATACTGTGCAATTTCTTCTAAATATTCATAAATATAACCGGAATGATTCCCATATTCATCAAACTCTGTCATGCCATCTTGAATCGGATAGGCAACTCGAATCACTTGATTATCTTCTGCCATCGCAACACTCGCTATACCGCAAATAGCAAAGGAGATAAGAACCAGCAACACGGCTATTTTTATTTTCGCTACATTTTTTCTCATAGTCATATCGTTTCCTCGGATTGTTTTGTCGTTCTAATTATAAAAATATTCTTTTCCTTCTTACAATATTACTATTAATCTATATAATAAGCAATCATATTATGGTATACTCTAAAAGAGATTCATTAAAATTTAACGACATAAGGAACCCATCATGAACAGTAAATCATTAAAAACCTTAGAATATCACAAAATCATTTTACAATTATCCGAATATGCCACATCTTCCTTAGGCAAAGAACTCTGCCGGAACTTAGTTCCGTCCACGGACATCGATGAAATTCGCCAAACACAGATGGAGACTAGCGATGCGCTCAGCCGTGTTCGTCAAAAAGGCAGTGTCTCTTTTAGTGGCTTAAAGGACATACGTGCTTCTTTAAAACGGTTGGAGGTCGGCAGTTTTCTAAGCATCGCCGAGCTTCTGGCAGTCAGTGCTCTTTTGACGATCTCTGCCAAGGCAAAAGCCTATGGCCGACACGAAGAATCCGTGCTTCCGGAAGATTCCTTAGAACCATTATTTGCACTTTTAGAGCCACTGACTCCGGTCAATACCGAGATCAAGCGCTGCATCATTTCCGAGGAAGAGGTCAGTGATGAAGCCAGTCCCGGGCTTCGCCATGTGCGCCGCTCTATGAAGGTTTTGGGTGATCGTGTACACACACAGCTCAACGCTATCCTGAATTCAAACCGAACCTATCTTCAGGATCCGGTGATCACCATGCGTGATGGACGCTATTGCCTACCCGTCAAGTCGGAATACAAAAATCAGGTAACCGGCATGATTCACGATCAGTCCAGCACCGGTTCCACGTTGTTTATCGAACCGATGGCCATCATTAAATTAAACAACGAGCTGAGAGAGTTGGAGATTCAGGAGCAGAAAGAAATTGAAGCGGTACTGGCGGAATTAAGCAACCGTTTGATGCCCTATCCGGAGGAATTGGTCAATAATCAGCAGGTACTTACGAAACTGGATTTTATCTTTGCAAAATCTGCACTATCCAGACATTACCGTGGCAGTGAACCTATCTTCAATACCAATGGCTATATCCATATCAAAGAAGGGCGACATCCTCTTTTGGATCCGCAGAAGGTCGTTCCCATCAATCTGTATTTGGGGAAGGATTTCGATCTTTTGATTGTAACAGGACCCAATACAGGCGGGAAAACAGTCTCCTTGAAAACCGTTGGTCTCTTTACCTTGCTGGGGCAGGCCGGTCTTCATATCCCTGCCTTTGACGGCTCTGAACTGGCTGTATTTGAAGAAGTATTTGCGGATATCGGAGATGAACAGAGTATTGAACAAAGTCTCAGTACCTTTTCTTCCCACATGACCAATATTGTATCTATTCTGAGTCAGGCAGACAGCCATTCTCTCTGCCTTTTCGATGAACTTGGCGCCGGTACCGATCCCACAGAAGGTGCAGCACTGGCGATTGCCGTTTTGACATTTCTGCATCACATGCAATGTCGGACGATGGCAACCACGCATTACAGTGAATTAAAAGTATTTGCGCTCACCACACCCGGCGTGGAAAATGCCTGCTGTGAATTCAGTCTGGAAAACCTCCAGCCTACTTACCGCCTGCTCATTGGTATTCCCGGCAAGAGCAATGCATTTGCGATCTCCAGAAAACTGGGGCTCCCGGATTTTATTATCGAAGATGCCAAAAATCACTTGGAAACCAGCGATGAGACCTTTGAGGATCTTCTGTCGCATCTAGAGGCAAGCCGCGTTACCATAGAGAAGGAACAATCGGAGATTCAACTTTATAAGACGCAGGTGGAACAATTGAAATCTCGCTTAGAACAAAAAGAGGAACGTCTGGACGAACGCAAAGACAAGCTGCTGCGAAGTGCCAAGGAAGAAGCCCAGCAGATCCTGCGGGAAGCCAAGGAAACTGCCGATCAGACGATCCGCAATATCAACCGCCTTGCCGACACCACGGGTGTCAGCAAACAATTAGAAGCCGAGCGCACGAAGCTTCGCGATCAATTGAACCGCGTTGATCAAGATCTTGCGCTCAAGAATACGAAATCCCCCGGAAAGGCAGTTTCTGCCAAATCCATTCACATCGGCGATCGTGTGCGTGTACTGACCATGAACCTAGACGGTACGGTCAGCACGCTCCCCAATGCCAAGGGTGATCTGTTTGTGCAGATGGGAATTCTCCGATCACAGGTTCATATCAAGGATCTGGAATTACTGACAGAAGAAACCGTCACCGCTCCCTCCTTGGAACGCGGCAAATCAGGCAGCGGCAAGATTAAGCTCTCCAAATCATTGAGTGTGTCACCGGAAATCAATCTGATCGGCATGACTACCGATGAAGGGGTATCGGTTTTGGACAAATATCTAGACGATGCTTATCTGGCTCATCTTCCGCAAGTCCGTATCGTACATGGGCGCGGAACCGGTGCCTTAAAAGCAGCCGTTCACAAACGGCTAAAGCAATTGAACTATATCAAAGAATTTCGCCTTGGGGTCTTTGGAGAAGGCGATACCGGTGTCACAATTGTGACCTTTAAGTAGCGGACTTCTGTAGCAGTCCGAAGTAAAATGACAGGGAGGTTTCGGATTTATGGCAGAAAAGCAGAAAATATTAATTGTGGATGACGATGCAAATATCGCAGAATTGATTTCTCTTTATTTGATCAAAGAATGCTATGAAACACTGATTGTATATGACGGCGAAGAAGCCTTGCGCGTATTCCCCGAATTTAAACCCAATCTTGTATTATTAGATCTCATGTTACCCGGCATTGATGGCTATCAGGTCTGTCGAGAGCTGCGTGCCAACTCTCAAGTTCCGGTCATCATGCTGTCTGCCAAGGGAGAGATCTTTGATAAAGTGTTGGGACTCGAGTTGGGAGCCGATGATTATATCATCAAACCTTTTGATTCCAAAGAATTGGTTGCACGCGTCAAGGCAGTGTTGCGCCGTTATCAAGTAGTTCCCGCTCCCGCTGTCTCTAAAACAGACCAACAGGGTGATTTTGTGGAGTATCCCAACTTGATTGTAAATTTGACAAACTACTCGGTCATCTATATGGATCATTCCATTGAGATGCCCCCCAAAGAATTAGAGCTTCTATATTTCCTCGCAGCGTCTCCCAATCAGGTGTTTACCAGAGAACAACTTCTGGATCACATCTGGGGCTATGAATATATCGGCGATACCCGCACCGTAGATGTCCATATCAAACGTCTCCGTGAAAAGATCAAGGACAATGACCGCTGGGCTCTGACTACCGTATGGGGCATTGGCTACAAATTCGAGGTCAAACGATGACACATTCCCTTTATTATAAATTCATTTTGGGTT
>JAVXIV010000167.1:0-4926 GCA_036785645.1 Hungatella sp. | reverse complement strand
CAGACTTCCTCTCCTCCATTTTTTCCGATAATCGTCACAGTTCCCGGCATATAGGGCAGGAAACCGGTAACCATGCGATTGGGAAATTCCTTCACCGGTTTTACCAGAAACTCTTTTTCATTAATTAGGATCCTTATTTCTTCACAATTGGTGGCAACCATATAGGGGATGACCGTTTTTTGAAATTGCGGGAATTCCCAGTGTGACACATATCTGGGATAATCCCAGTGTTCTTTCACGCCCTCATCCATGATCGAATAATCCATCACAGCAAAATGCACCATCGGTTTTGTTGTCCAATAGCTCTGATACAGCCAAGCAATCGGCCGTTTTTCCATATCGGTAGCAAAGAGAGCACCGGACCAGCCCTTGGCCGGATATCCCATGGACTCACCCAGATAATCGATTCCGCTCCAGATCATACCACCGATGCAGTAGGCTTTTTCTTCCACATCCAACCATGGATTCACATCTGAAAAGTTCTGGAAATTTTCTTCATAGCCACGGAAATACATATAAGTTTCTGAACCTAGGATCGCCTTATCCGGAATTGCTTTGTGAATTCTTTCATACCACTGCTCTTGGTAATTGCAGCAAAGAAAATCCACCTTCTTGGCGATACACTTGATTCGCTCCACGCGATCATCCATGTCAAAGATTTCCCCGGTCTTCATATCATCCACAAAGCTTTGGATATCTTTCACCGTAGACATATCCACTTCTTCTGTCGGATAAGCAAAATGAGGATTCATCGCCAGAGATACATAGCGGGTAGGATCTAGTTCTTTCACCTTTTTTACATGGTTTTCCAACATAGTAAGCATGGAATCATAAGCCTGATTCTCCACTTCATTTCCAACTCCCCAGAAGAGAATGCTGGGATGGTTACGGTCACGTTTCACCATGCAAGAGAGATCCCGTTCCCATTCCTCTGCATAATATCTGCCATAAGAACCTCCCGTCCACTTATCAAAACATTCTTCGTAGACGTAAAATCCAATTTCATCACACAACTCCAATATCTCAGGCATAAAGATATGATGAGCCAGACGCAGGGCATTACATCCGATTTCCTTCAGTGAAAGAAGTCTTTCTCTCCATATTTCTTTACTCACCGCCGTCCCAAAACAGCCGGCCTCCTGATGCAGACAAACCCCTTTTAATTTTATCGGTTCCCCATTGACTCTAAGCCCTGTCTCTGCCAAAAGGACTGCATTTCGGAAACCGACCTCCATCGTGATTTGATCCGCAACCGCTCCCTCATCATCCAGTAGTTCCAGCGTCAGATGGTAAAGTTCCGGATTTTCTGCACTCCACAGCATGCAGTCTTGCACCTCCAGACAAAAACGTCCATCTAAGCTATCTGCGTGATCCTTCCGGTCATCCTTTTGTAAATGCATGCTCACCGGTTTTCTGATTCCCGCATCTACCGTCAATTTTCCCGTTGTCCCATCCAGTTCTGTATACACTTTTATATTTTCCGGATCCAGGTGATCTTGTGGCAGTATCCGGAGATAAACCTTGCGATAAATACCGGCACCGCTGTACCAACGATCCGCCGGTACTGCCGTATTATCTACTCGAACCAGAATCTTGTTTTCGCCCATCTCCAGTGCATCGGTAATATCTATAGAAAAACTACTGTATCCGTACTTTCTTCCGCCAACTAACACCCCGTTGACCCATACCGTACTATTCTCATAGATCCCATCAAAACACAACCTATAGATTTTTGCTTCTTTTTCCGAAATCCAAAGGTTTCTCCGATACCATCCGGTACCCCAGCGGTCACGAAAGCCCTGTGCCTCTCCCTGCTCCATGTTCCGGTTAAACGGACTGGAAATCACCCAGTCATGCGGTAGGGTGACCGGCAGATAGCACAGACTTTCCGCATCTGCTTTTGTCATAGATTGAAATTCCCTGTTTAATGCAAACTCCCACTCTCGGTTTAAATCAATTGTTGTTCTCATCTGCTCCCATTCCTCCTACATAGCGGCAATTGTGAAAGCTTGCCGGCGTCTCCAAATTTCTACCATTTCCCGTTGCATAAAGTCCGATTAGAACTCCGGTAAATCCCCAAATCACTTCGGAAGACAACAGCTTGGTCATCCCGGTTCCAACTTCAAGTTTTCTGCCATCCTGTGAAATAATACCAAAATAATAAGTTTCTCTATCCGAGCGGATAAAAAGGGTCACGTTCCCTTCCAATTCTATCTCGGATTCCAGACAGACCTCCATATCCTCTACTACCTTATGTAATCGTACCACTCGTTTTCCACTCGTTTTTCGAATTCCCAAATCATAGTGTGCCCGATTGGAACAAATCACCGCAATCCCCGCCTCTTCCTGCTCGTCTTTCGGCATAAATTCGAGTTCCACCGAAAACTCCATCTCCATATGGCATTGACGCCTTCCTATAAACGCCGGGGAACCTTGTGCCGATAAGTTTTCCTTCGTTCCATGAAGAATCAATTCCTTTTTTGATGGATTGATTTTATAGGCATCTGAGAATTCTCTCATATAATTCCACTCCAAATTTAGCTCCGGCTTATCAAACTCGTCCTGAAACACTTCGGCAGCCGGTTGGAGGGCAATTTCCGGAAGTTCCGGTATTTGAATCGATTCTTTCGGATTTCTTCCTCCGACCGGAATCGGCCAACCATGTTCCCATGCAATCGGAACCAAACCGGTCTCTCTGCCTAAGTGATGGTACTTCACGGTGGCAATCCGGTAACACAAGAACACCATCCACCAATTTCCGGCCGCATCTTCCACCAATTCTCCATGACCGGTTCCGGATAGCTTCGGTGCCCCTTCATCTTTGGCTGTTAAAATCGGATTGAAAGGGCACGCCTCAAACGGTCCCCAAGGCGCCTGCGAGCGAAATACCGTGACCATATGACCGAGCTCGGTTCCGCCTTCTGCCAAAACCAGATAATACATGCCTTTTATGTTATATAAATGCGGTGCTTCTGCACATCTGCCCCCTGCTCCATAAGATATCGTCCGAGGCGGAGTCTTGGTTCTTCCCGTTTCGATCTCAATGCGGGACTGTTGGATGACAATTCTGCCTGACGGATCATGTTCCGGTCCCCATCCATTACTTGTAAGATATACACTTCCATCCTCATCAAACAACAGGGAAGGATCGATCCCATCCTGATCCAGCCAGATTGGATCTGACCATCCCCGGTCGGGATGCGTGCTTGTCACATAAAAATTGCGTTTTTCTCCCAGAGAAGCTCTGGTACCGATCACATAAAATACACCCTCATGATAGCGAATCGTGGGTGCCCACAAACCCTCCGAGGCTTTTGCACCTTTAAAATCCATCTGACTCTTTCTCGTAATACAATATCCGATCTTCCTCCAATGAACCAGATCGGTGCTGTAGGACACCGGAATTCCCGGCAAATATTCAAAGCTGCTGTTCACCATATAAAATCCATTTCCCACTCTACAGACACTTGGATCCGGATAAAATCCGCTCATCACCGGATTTTTATATTCCATAGCAATCATCCTTCTTCCTTCCGATATTCTCCCGGAGTTTTTCCCACATATTTTTTAAAACGCCGCATAAACACATGGTCATCCTCATATCCCACCGATACACTGACTTCCTTTATCCGCAGTTGGCTTTCTTTTAACAGTACTTTCGCACGTTCCATTCTGATAATCGCCAGATAATCGGACGGACTGATCCCCATCGAACTTTTGAACTCTACGGCTAGCGTCACTCCGCTGATGCCCAAGGTTTCCGCCAGAGCGCTCATGTTGAAATCCGGATTTTGATAGTTCTGCTTCATCGATTGGATGGCTTCCGAAGCGATATCTACCTGATCAGATGCAATTGCCGCTCTGCCATTCATCAATTTGTGGCACACATCATCCAAAATGTCCTTAAAATCCTGAATGCTAAGACATTGGGACAATGCAAATACATTATAAATATTTCCAAAATCGGCACGGTTGGTATTGAATTCCGTCAGCAGCATATGAATGATATCGTTATAAAAGATGCGGAATGTCAGTAGTGATTGACGGCTGCTGCGCATCCGATTGCAAATTTCTTCAATGATCAGCATCGCTTCCGCCTCTTCATTGCTTCTGATTGCATTTTTGAGCCGCTGCAAATAGGTGTCCGGTAAAAGTTCTACTTGCTCCCGATTTGCCACATCTTTAAAATAAATAATGCTGTCATTGTCTACCAGCAAACGATTGTCAAAGGCTGCTGCTGCCTCTAAATATGCTTCCGAAGAAGTTTCAAACTGCTCATGAATTCCACTTGCAGACATCACAAACTCTTCACAATATTCCTTTCCAATGACAAAAAAACGATCCAAAAGCGTTTGCATAGAGGTCACATCATCTCCAAATATGACAAACAGACTCTGATTATTTTGAATCAGATGAATTCCAAATCCCTCTTCATTCTCCCGTATGACAATCTCTCCCAGCATCATTTCATGCGCTTTATTCTCGTTACTGTTGCCTCTGTCTCCCATAAGAAGCACCACAAAGTAGTCACGTTCTATATGAAGATCCGCTTTTTCTCCTGCTCGGATGACTGCCTTTCGATTGGTGTATTCCGCTCGCACAAAATTGCTGATAAATCTGGTACGGCGTAAAACCACGCTTTCCTGATTGATTTCTCGATTACTTTCCACCAAAGTCCGAATACCCGTCTCGATGGTCTCCAAATTATAAGCAGCGTCCTCATCTTCACTCAGCAGTTTGTTGATGCTGCGCACCTTTTTGGATAAACGTCTGGACAACATCACAATCGCCAGCGAAGCCGGAATGCTGCAGACCGCAAGTACAAAAAGGATTCCCCACTGTCCGGTTAAGATCTTATTCTGAAATATCCGCGTAGACTGCACCGTGCAGTACAAAAGACCGCTTTTCCCCTTTTGAATACTGATC
>JAVXIV010000166.1:670-4927 GCA_036785645.1 Hungatella sp. | reverse complement strand
ATCTCATTATGAATCGCAAGCTTTATTGTACATGATTTCGAACAGTCTTGCAACCGGTGAATGATCATAAATAGTTTATTCTTCAATAATTTCGTACCGAAACCAATCGAAATCTGCAAAGTTATTTGAAACTTCATGGCTGGAAGAAGCATACATTCCAAGATAAGATCCAACATACCCATCTGCTACCAATGTACTCAATATCGACCCATCTTCATCTAAAGCCAGTGGTATGAGCTTCCGCTCACTCATTCCATAATAAAAATTATAAGTTCCCTCACTTCCCTCGATAAACAAATAGATTTTCCCGGGATCAATTTCTATTAGATTTACTAATTCCCTCACTCCATTTATAATCCGATAGCAGCTAACAACTACGTGGTCATTCAATATTTCTTTCAAAATGAGGAAACAAAAGCGCTCATTCTGTGTTATCACCAATCCTGCTTCTTCGCCTTTTTTTTGTGGTTCAAACTCCATAGATACCGCTACCTGAAAATCATAATGTTGTTGACGTCTTACTAGCATCGCCGGTGATTCAACATCTTCAATCATAATAGGCAGTAATTTTATTCTTAAGTACCCCGGTCGTTTTGTTAAAGAATAAAAAGGTATCTGCACAGGACGTCTCATACACCAAATCATATCCAGTATATCTTCTTCAAAATTATCAATTCTACTATGAAGAGGTGCGCGATATGTCACTAACTCTGGTTTTTGCTCTATCAGATTTACCATTCCGTTGTGATTATCTACCACCGGCCATCCATCATAGTCCCATGCAATCGGTATGATAAATACTTCTCTGCCCAAATTGAATTGAGCATTCTTATTTCTATCAGGCGTACGAATCCATTTTCTTGGTTGATAACGATCATAATCTTCAATATCATATTCATATGGTCGAATTCCCAATAATGCCATATACCATTGTCCATTTTGTGTTTCAATCAAATCACCATGTCCTACTACTGCCACCCCTAATTGATTAATTAATCGCAGATTTCTATTGGTGACAATTGGATTTCTTGGGCAGGGATCATAGGGTCCCAGCAAGTTCTGGCTCCGTGCAATATTAACACAATGATTGGTTTGTGTTCCGCCACAGGCTGTAATCAAATAATAGATTCCCTCTATGCAATAAATATGCGGACCTTCCATAAAGAGGCTGTGATCTAGGTTTCCATCATATATTACATAACGTTCACCAATAAACTGGAATGTTTTTTTATCTAATTCGCAAAGATAAATCATCTTTTGAGATGGGTATCTCAAATCGTGCGGTTCCATATTGCCACAATACCACATTCTCCCTTCTTCATCAAAATATAAAGAAGGGTCTATCCCATCTGCGCCTTCAATTATGACTGCATTTGACCATGTCCCCGCCGGATCCGTTGCCGTAAGAATAAAATTATACCGGTAAACTCTGCCTTGCACATCCAAGGTGTTTACAATATAAAATATTCCATTATTGTATCGAATAGTTGCTGCCCACAGACCTTCCGAGCTATCACAGTTTCTAAAATCCAATTGATCAACTCTAGATATTGCATTTCCAATTTGTTCCCAATGCACCAGATCTAAGCTTTTGAAAATGGGAAGACCCGGAAAATAGGAAAAGGAAGATGTTACCATATAATAGTTTTTATCTACTTTACAAATCGATGGATCTGGATAACCACCCTTTATAACTGGATTTTTAAATGTATTTTTTTTCATAATCTTCCTCAATAAATTATTCTTTTACTGCACCGGCTGTCATTCCGGCTATCAAATATTTTTGCATTACAACAAAAACAGACAATGTAGGCACACTTGAAATGATTGCTGCACACATCAGATAATTCCACTGAACCTTATATGAATCAGCCATAGTACTGATTGCATATGTGATTGTCTTTTTTTCATCAGCTGACATTAATACGGATGCAAACATATATTCATTCCAATTCTGCAAAAATGCATAGATGACCGTAGCAACCAGTCCCGGTATCGCAATTGGTAATATGATTCTATAAAAAGTTGTAAATGCGCTGCTGCCATCTACCCGTGCAGCCTCATCAAGTCCCGTAGGAATACTTTTAAAATATCCATACATCATCCATGTACAAAACGGAATACTGAAGGAGGCATAAACAATTAAAAGTCCTACCCGAGTATTATTGAGATTTATAGAGCAAAGAATTTTATAATATGGAATAATCTTCATGACAGCCGGAAACATCTGTGTTATCAACAAAAAACTAAGAAGAAATTCTTTCCCTTTAAATTCATATCTGGATAAACCATAACCACAAAGTGCTGCGCAGATAACGCCGAATATGGTGGAACCACCTACTGCAATCAGGCTGTTTTTAATATAGGTTGCAATTGGATAGTCTTTCCATATATTAACATAATTGTCCAATGTAGGACCCGATGGAAATAACTTCAATCCTTTCGAAAGTGTAATATCCGTCATGGATTTAAGAGAAGTTACTACCATCCACGCCAAAGGCAGTAACACGAAAAGACATCCAATAATCAAAATCAAGTAACTGATTGATAATATAATTCTATTCTTACTTTTTTTAGTCATCTCTTAATAACCTCCTAAATACCACACCGATTAGGTAACATATAAGAAGAATGTACACTGACTGTGCAGAAGCAAATCCATATTTAAAATATGAAAATGCATTTTTATAAACTTCAATAGAAGAAACCATGGTGGAACTTCCCGGTCCTCCGGAAGTCATTAGCCAAATCAGTGTAAATTGTTTAAATACCCATACGGTATCTAAAATTAATATAGTTGTAAGGATCGGCTTCAGAGTTGGAATTGTAATATCCTTAAATTTTTGCCAGCCATTTGCGCCATCAATTTGAGCCGCTTCATACATATCCGTTGATATAGTTTGAATACCAGCTAATACCTGTACCATAACCAATGGATATCCCTTCCAGATACTTACTAAAATCACACAAAGGAATGCCGTTGCAGAAGTACTTAGCCATCCCACCGGTGACTCCACTATGTTAAAATGTATTAGCAATTCATTCAGAATTCCTCCTTGCGTGTTTAAAATCCACTTAAATAAATATGCAATAACTACGTCAGGAAACAGCCATGGCAGAATCAGTAATCCCCGAAAAAACGTACGTAACTTTATATCCATATTAAGAATAGATGCAAAAATAAATCCTAATAAAAAGTGCCCTGCAACTACTGTCACCGTAAAGATTAATGTTTTCAAAAGACTGTTTAAAAATGATAAATTGGTTAATGCCTGTACATAATATTTCAATCCAACAAAATTCCACTTATTGACTAAATTAGTATCAAAAAAGCTAATATATATTCCATAGAGAATTGGGTATACGACTAATAAAATAATCGTCAATGATGCCGGAGCAATGAAACTATATGGTGTGAGTATTGACCTTAGTTTATGGCTGTTTATGCGCTGAACCTTCTCTTTCAAGATTTACCTCCCTGATTTTTAAAGAATGCCATGTATTACTAAGTAATATATGGCATTCCAATAAATCAATAATTCCTTATTTACTATATGATTTTACAACCTCTTCTGCTTTTGAAGCAGCTGTTGATACTGCATCATCGATTGATATACCTTCTGAAACAACCGTTTGCCAACACTCTCCACAAGCATCTCTAAGTTCTGCTAATCCTGCAAACGCCGGATAAATAACCGCACTGTCTGATGCCTCTGCAAAACCTGCATATGCAGCATCATTCTCGCAAATTGCAGTAAGTGCATCTTTTACAACAGGAAGACGACAAGTAGCTTTATTCCAAGCCACACTATTATCAACACTTGTCATATATTTCAAAAAATCAGCGGCAACTTCTGGGTTTTTACATGTATTGCTTATTGTCATACCTACACTTGAAAATGATGTAATCGGAGCAATACCATCTGCTGTAGGCATTGGAAAGCTGCCCATTTTTCCTTTCATATCGGGATTGGCATTATAAATTCCACCCAATACATTCGATGCACTAAAGAACATGCAAGCCTGATCAGCTGCTATCATCGTATAGGCTTCTGAATAACCCGTCTCAACGAATCCCGGAGGTGTTACCTCTTCCTTTGCTGCCATATTGATAAAAGCTGTCATCGCCTTTTTATATTCTTCCGTTCCAAAACCGGAAATATAAGTTCCATCTTCCTTGGGTTCTATAAAATTACAACCATAGGTAAGCGCAAACGTCTGAAATCTTGATTCTGCAGAATCATTTCGCGTTCCTGC
>JAVXIV010000166.1:0-660 GCA_036785645.1 Hungatella sp. | reverse complement strand
TTTTAGCTACTTCAAGAAATTCATCCCATGTTTTTGGAATCTCAATTCCCTTTTCCTCAAAAAGATCTTTTCTATATACCATCGCCGTAATATTATTTTGCCATGGCATGTATACTAAGGTTTTATCAACCGTTGCATTCTGAACTGCAGCTTCCATCAAACCATTCAAGTATTCTTCACCTAATAATTCAGCCATATTATTTACACTCATTTCCATCTCAAGACAATTAGCAGAATAAGCTTCTGTCATCGTGAAAATATCAGGCAGTGTACCTGCAGTTGTTTGAGTAATCAGTGTGGTATATAAATCATTCATAGAACACTCCACAGGATTTAATTTTACATTTGGATACATTTTCATATAGCTATCCATAACGCCTCTTAGATATGGTCCACCATCCGAATCTCCCAATGAAGTGATCATAACATCAAGAGCTACATCACCTGCCCCTGCCACATCATATGTTCCATAATAATTATTTTCCGGTAGCTTTGAAGAAGTTTCTTTTGGTGCCGTTGTTTCTGTTTTCACAGCTACTGTAGTGACCTCACTTGTAGATTTTTCATTTGAACTACCACACGCACATAATAATGATCCTAGTATAATGCTTGCCGCCGCTGTTAAAATTACCTGTTTCCTTTTCATCCGTTCATTCCTCC
>JAVXIV010000165.1:0-4948 GCA_036785645.1 Hungatella sp. | reverse complement strand
CGGAGGGCTTCATGCAGAGGTAGTATTGATCATCCAGAACCGGATCGGTAACCGGATGCATTCCGTCATAGGTCATAGCTTCTTCTATAGAAAGCGTGATAGAAAACGGAAGAGATAGATTCAAACGTTCCAGATAAGCTTCTAATTCGTGAGCTGCATACAAAATAGTAGGATGTTGATTTGAAAAAATAATATTGGTTTTCATATAAGCAACCTTTCTTTAAGATATTGATTATAATATATAACTTATGATAACAGATAGAGGAACCGGACGTATATAGGACAAATAGACAAATAGATCTTAGAATTTTTATATATAATAAACAAAATATAAAAAAATAATGAAAAATGCTTGTAATGCACGCAAAACAATGCTATGATTGTCTCAACAAAAAAACATTCAATTGATTATAAAAACAAAACAACTAAAAGACCTTAGATCTCAGAAAGGAAGTACCCGATTGAAGACAAATTTAAAGAAAAGAAATCAGACGAGGACGGCAATCTGGTGTTGGATCTTTATGATCCCGGCAACGCTGCTCTATATCCTATTTCAGGGATATCCCATTATAACCAGTATTTTCTACGCTACCTTAGATTGGTCGGGGATGACGTCGAATGCCATGTTCATCGGACTGGATAATTTTAAGCAGCTGTTTCATGATAAATATTTCCTGAATGCCGTATTAAACAGTTTCCGTTATATGCTGCTGTGTGTGCCGATTCAACTGGCCACCTCTCTGGCATTGGCTTACATTTTTAACAGTGTTATTAAGAAAGGAGCCACCTTCTTTCGAACCATATTCTTTTTGCCGGTCATTACCACGGCTTCCATCGTCGGCATCATCATGATGTTTATCTTTGGAGGAACCGGATCCCTCAATCAATTCCTGGCTTTGTTTGGAATCAAGTCCATGAACTGGCTGGGCAATGCAAAAACCGCTTTGTGGGTGGTCGTGTTGGTTGGTGTTTGGAAGGATGTGGGTACTTACATGATCTACTGGCTGGCGGCTCTGCAAAGTGTGTCACAGGATGTATATGAAGCGGCTATGATTGATGGAGCCGGAAAGTGGCAGACTTTTTCCAAGGTCGTATTTCCACTGATTCTTCCGACCGGAGGGGTGATTGCAGTCTTGTGTACGATCAGTTCCCTGAAAGTATTTGACCTCATTCAGACGATGACCAATGGAGGTCCGTTCTATGCAACGGATGTGGTGGCAACTTTCGTATACCGAACCGCTTATGCCAATTCCAGTGGAATGCCAAGACTGGGTTATGCCAGTGCAGCGGCTATGACCTTTGGTGTCATCGTGGTGGGCATCGGTGTGATTGGCAATAGTATCAAGACGGCATTGACCAAACGCAGAGCAGTTTAGGAGAGGTGAAATTTATGAAGATGATAAAAAAATTGAAACCGGTTCAGATATTGATGTATCTGGTCTTGACGTTATTGGCTTTTGTATTTGTGTATCCGTTTTTGTGGATGCTGTCGGCATCTTTTAAGACTCAAAGTGAATTTTTCTCCAGTGGATTAAACCTGATACCGGAATCGTTCCGTTTTGACAACTTTGTAAGAGCTTGGAACAATGCAAATTTTGCGGTTTATTTTCGAAATTCTATCATTGTTACCTTATCGGTTGTGACAATTGTACTGTTGGCAACTTCTTTGGCAGGGTATGTATTGGGGCGTTATGCTTTTCCCGGCAAGAAACCGATTATGGGAATTTTTCTGGCCAGTACGACCATTCCGCTTGTTTTTACCATTATCCCAACCTATGAATTATTAAAGACGATGGGACTGTCTCAAAATCTGCTGGGATTAATTCTTGCGGAATCCGGAGGCGGACATGTGATTTTCCTAATGCTTTTTTCCAGTTACTATGCAACCATTCCCAAGGAGATGGAGGAGGCAGCGACGATTGACGGAGCCGGATTTTTCGACACCTATATCAAGGTTATGTTTCCGCTGGCGAAGCCGATTATGGTGACGGTGGTCATTATGCAGTTTATCTGGACTTGGAATTCGTTTTTACTGCCGTTAATTGTTACCCTGAATAATCCCAAGATTCGTACGCTGGCAGTAGGTCTCTATGCGCTGCGTGGTGAGAATGTGGTGGATTGGACCGGAATTGCGGCGGGAGCCAGTATTGCAATTGTACCTGTGGTTCTTATCTTTATTGCATTGCAAAAATATTTTGTAGACGGCATTGCCGGTGCAGTGAAGAGTTAATGAATAAATAAAGTAAATGAAACAAAATTACAAGGAGGAAGTATCGATGAGAAAGACAAAAAAAGTAATGGCATTGGCTCTGGCAGCGATGATGGTTGGTTCTTTGGCCGGATGCGGAGTGAATGTATCCAAAAAAGACAGCACAACTGCAGCAGCACCGGTGGCGGAAAGTACCACTGCGGCCGAAACGGTTGCAACGGCTAAAGGAGAAAAAGTAGTATTAAAAGTAGTAGACTGGAGTGACAGCACGAAGGTACGGCGTGAGGCATTTCACAAGAAATTTATGGAAGAGAATCCGGATGTTACGATTGAATATACCGTACTGACCGGAGATCAGTTTAAAGAGACTGTGATTTCAGCTATCAAGGCAGGAAATGCACCGGATTTGTTCCCGATTCCATCCGGTATGAAGTTGAGCTCGGTCGTCGATGAAAACTGGTATATGCCTATGAATGAGTATGTAACGGATGAATTCTTGGGTTCTTTTGGAGATGGAGCGCTCAATGAGGGAATTACGACTCTGGATGGTAAGGTTTATGTATTGCCGGAGGCGGCGAATATCATTAATACCTTGATGTTCTATAATAAGGATGTATTGAAAGAAGCCGGAATTGACGAAACAAAGCTTCCTAAGACCTGGAGCGAATTCTCCGCAGTATGTAAAAAAGTGACGGAAGCAGGCAAAGGAAAATTCTACGGAATCATCGATAGCGGCGCACAGACGAATCGTCTGGAGCTGGAGCTTCGTTCTTTGGCAAGTACCGCAGGCGCAAAGTGCAGTGATATCTCTCAGTTGATGCTGGTAGATGGACAAAATACCATGAATTCACCTGCCATGGTGCAAGCATTTGACTTCTTTAATTCTTTAGTACAAGATGGAAGCTTCCATCCGGATTCGGTTACTTTAAAAGCGCCGGAAGCCAGAGCACTCTTTGCACAGAATCAAGCAGCTTTCTTGGTACAGGGATCTTGGTGTATTTCTACTTGGAGAAAAGATAACCCAGAGTTAAACTTTGGCGTTATGCCGCTTCCGGTACCGGATGCAGGTGCTGCCGGAAAATTACCTTATGTAGGGGCGCAGCCTTGGATGGGAATTTCTGCAAATTGTGCACATCCGGATGTAGCAGCAAAATATCTGATGGCATTGTATTCAGAGGATTATCAGGCAGGTTTGGTAGAAGACGGTGGTTTTGTATCTGTTATTGATTCGGTCAATAAAACCGCTATGACAGATGAGGCCATGCTCGCTTATTATGAATTAAACGGAGAAGCAGCCGCTTTGGCACCGGATCCAATTGTAGCGAAACCGGCAACTGCATTGGTTTATGCAGAAGTATCTGCAATCTCCCCGAGTTTAGGAGAAATTGCACAAGGAGTACTGGCAAAGAGCGTAGATTATAAAGCAGAACTTGCGACCCTTGCAGAGAGTACACAGGCAGAATGGACCAGAGCAATTGCTGCTGTAGCAGCAACCGGTGCAGACGTTTCGGCCGCAGATTTTGAGTTTAAGAATTGGGATCCGATGAAAAACTATACTTCTGATTTGTATGGTGCAAGATAAAATATCAGATTCGAATTAACGCAGCAATTCTTCTGTTTTTTCACATACTAACCGAATATATTCGCTTAAGGATACATCAGCACAGCCAACTACAAAATGATTGCAGCGGTTGACCGGAATCAGAATCTTGTAGGCTGTGCTGGCTCCGATGGCGGTAGCAATGGCGGGTGTGATTTCTCCCAATAGGGAATTCGCAAATACGATACCAATGGGACCGATAATAATATCTGCATCCTGTGCATTGATAATTACAGGATTTTCGCCGGTTGCGCCGTAAGTCGCACCGGCTTTTAACATGGCAGAAGTAGCGATACTGTTGGTGCCAATCGCGTATAATTCCAGTTCCGGATGTGCTTTCTTAAGTTGTTCGATCACGGCTTTTCCCATCTTGCCGCCTTGTCCGTCTATAATTGCAATCTTCATATCAAATTCCTCTCAATCTTCGTTATGTAAAACAATCGATATGGGTAATTGTATCATTTTGATTGTGATAGCACAATCTGTTTTTCGTGGTTTGCGGAAGAGATAAACTTGCGTATTCGGACAATTCCTGTTATGCTTAGAACACAAAAAAGTAAAGGCTGTGAAGAATTTGAAAAATGAATTTAGTCAGTTTGGTTTATCAAGCGAAATTATAAAAGCGTTGGAAGTACTGGGATATCAGGAACCTACCGAGATTCAAAAGCAGGTCATTCCTTATGCCCTGGCAGATCGCAGTATTGCAGCGAAGTCTCAAACCGGAAGCGGAAAGACGGCGGCATTTGCAATTCCTCTGTGTGAACATGCACACTGGGAGGAGAATTTACCGGAGGCTTTGGTGCTGGAACCTACACGGGAGCTGACCGTTCAGGTGAAGCAGGAGATCTTTCATATCGGTCGGAATAAACGCTTGAAAGTCCCCGATATCTTTGGCGGATTTCCGATTGATAAGCAGATTCAGACTTTAAAACAAAAATCCCATATTATCGTGGGAACCCCGGGGCGCGTGATGGATCATGTGCGCAGGGAGAGTTTAAATCTGTCGAAAATTCGCTATTTGGTGATTGACGAGGCGGATCTGATGCTAGATATGGGATTTATTGATGAAGTGACAGAGATCATCAAACGTCTCCCCGAGAATCGCGTTGTGATGCTTTTTTCGGCTACCTTGAGTGATA
>JAVXIV010000164.1:0-4980 GCA_036785645.1 Hungatella sp. | reverse complement strand
CGTTGCAAATTGGTTGACACCTAGATTTGGAAGTACCGGAATTTGGATGGCATGGCCGTTTGGTTGGATCATGGCAACGATCTTAACCATCATTTTTTATAAAAAAATCACAACCGTTCGGCATGGATATCTTGACTCGGTCGGATGAATGTGTTAGTATGAGAGAGCCTTAGATGATAAGGTTCCCCAGTAGGGGGCTGTACTGGTTTCGACAGGGGCTATGCAGCTGGTGAAGCTATCCGCATGCGATGCGTCAAATGGCAAAATTAAATTAAACGCTGAAGACAATTTAGCAATCGCTGCCTAATGGCAGCCGTCAGCCTTAGGGCACTCACACTTTAAGATACTGGCGTCGACTCTGTGAGAAACGACCTTTGCAAAGCTTTGAGCATTGGGGCGTATTATGAAGCTACTGAACCTATCAGGGTGTTTGTTCTCGGATAGCAGAGGGAATGTCAAATAACAGACTATGATGGTAGAAGAACAGGGAATTAGTTTTTGGACACGGGTTCAAATCCCGTCAGCTCCACTTTAAAAAAGATAAATAGAGCCGCTGTATCAAGGATTTAATATCGTTGATGCAACGGCTTTATTTGTTTTTGTGCTTGCAAGAAAAACACGCTGCCTTAGCAAGTGGTTTTGATAATCTGATGAAAATTACTTGTAAAAAGAGCAAATTTGTTTACAAAGAGTCGAGATTGCGGTATTATCACAAGTAGAGATGAAAAAATTAAAATGAAACATTTGGAGGAATTGAACATGACTATTCATAAAATCGAAAATGGCACAGAACTTACCATGATCCTTGGGGGGCGTTTGGATACGACCACCGCACCGGAGCTTGAGGCGGCACTGAATGAATCGCTGACGAATCTAACGCTGCTTACTATGGATTTCGCAGCACTGGAATACATCTCCTCCGCAGGTCTGCGTGTACTTCTTTCCACTCAAAAAGTGATGAATAAGCAGGGGAAAATGATACTTAAACATGTAAATGAAGCCATTTTGGAAGTGCTTGAGATTACCGGATTTACGGATATTTTAACGATAGAATAATGCAAATCAGTGATTCCTTTTGCATCTCCTAAAAGAGGATATAAAGGATCTGGAGTATACTTTTATTAGAGATCACAATACCGGGGAGGTGATTTATGGGCAGCAAACGATTGATTTATGAGAATTCACTTTCCAATGAAGACGATATTCGGGAATTTCGATTGGAAGGAGAGGCTAGGATTTCCTTCACAAATGGCTGTATGAGATTGAAGAATGCACTGGAGAATCATCTGGGGCAGAAAGCCAATTATGTACTTTGGTGTCCGGAAACTTTTCCGGAGGATGTGGAGATTTCATGGGAATTCAGACCGGTGACGGATCACGGTCTTTGCATTCTGTTTTTTGCAGCGGAGGGAAGATCCGGAGTGGATTTATTTGATCCATCCCTTGCGGTGAGAACCGGAGATTATGTGCAGTATCACAGTGGGGATATCAATGCGTTTCACATCTCATATTTTCGAAGAAAAGAACCGGATGAGCGAGCCTTTCATGTCTGCAATTTGAGAAAAAGCTATGGATTTCATCTGGTGGCACAGGGTGCTGATCCGATTCCGGAGGCAGAAGAAGCCATCGACTTCTACCAATTGCGCGTGATAAAATACAAAGGAAGCATTTCCTTTGCGGTGAATGGTCTGACGGTATTTGAATATCGGGATGACGGCAGTACCTACGGAGAGGTTCTGCATGGAGGCAAGATTGGATTTCGCCAGCTGGCACCGTTGACAGCCGAATATAAAAATCTAAAAGTTTACCGATTGGATTGCGGAGCCTAAGCATGATGCTGAAAAAACTAATTTTAAATTTACGGCATGGCAAATATGAAAATCGTCTATTTCTGCTGATTTTGGCACTGACGACGATTCCGCTGTTGATTTTGGGAGTCATTACTTATTATATTTATATGGATGGGGAATTAAAACGGAATCAGCAAAAACTGGATTCCTATAGTGAAATTGTCAGTCGGGACTATGAAAATGTATGTTCCATGATTCGCGAATATTATATGGATGCTTCACAAAGTGAGGATTTCAAATGGCTATTGGACCAAAAAGATCCTCCATATTCCGATCTGACAGAAGTGAGCCGTGCACAGAAGCTTCTGCAAGGCAACTATTTTATGTCAAAATATATCAGCAATTATGATTTCCTTTCGATCCGAGAGGGATGGATTTTAAGTAATTATGGAATGTTTGAATATCAGACGCTGCGCAACAAACAAGAGATTGATGCGTTTGTAGAGATGCAGAAGGATATTCCCTTGTCTGTATATTGGCTGAATCGAAAGAATATGACTTCGCCTTACGAGAGCCTCCAGAAGATTTCCAGAATTGCAGATACCACACAAGAACTATTGGTAATCAAGCAGGAAGATCAGATGGGAGAGATCGTCTATCTGCTCCTGATACGCTTGAATCAGGTGGAACTGGATGCCATGGCAGAAAATTATCAGAAATTGGGATATGAAGTTACGGTTTTCAGCAATGATGAGGTGCTGACCCAAACCAGTCAGGATTTTACCGATGCTTATTTGGCAGGATCATCCGAGCGAGATCATGTTTATCGCTCTGCACAGAGGCATCAGTATTATGCCAGCAGAACCGATACCGGAATCAGTGGATTGACCTGCATTGTAGGTTATAATTTGGAGGCACTTAGAAGCCGCGGTGCGGTATTTGTGTGGATGTCGTTCCTGTTTGCGGGCTGCTTAGCACTGTTGATTCTTCTGATCCGTTATGCGTCAAAGATGGTTTCTAGGCCGGTGATCCAACTGCAGAAGCTGGTGGATCATCAAAATAATCAGATTCGGGAACTCTTTATCACCACTATGATCAAGGGCGAGGTAACCGAGAAGAAGATTCAGGATACTTTAAAGAAGATGAATTTAACCGAGTATCCTCATTATCGTATGATTGGTGTGATCTGCAAGTCCTCCCTTACCGGGAAATCGATGGAAGAAATCAAACGTACGGAACTGCATGCTGCAATTATCAATGCACAGCCATCAAAAGTGTGGGAGCAATTCTTTGTGATGCCGGTGCTGTATCGCAATGTGATGCTTTTTCTCGTGGGAGAGGAAAACGAGATTGATTTGGATCGCAAGACTGCTATGCTTTATAAAGAAATCAAAGATGAAATTGCGGAAACGTATGGTTATACCATCGCTGCCGGTGTCAGCCGTTCTTTTGCAGAATTGATCCAGTTAAATCATGCCTATGAAGAATGCTTGGAGACGCTGCATAATAAACAGAATCAGGATCTGACGTATTCATCGTTGGTGCTGTATGATGATTACAGTCTGGATGACCATATTTTAAATACCTATGACATTGTCATTGAAAATGAGTTAGTCAATGCCATCTCCGGTGCCAACGAAGAAGAAGCAAACCATTTGCTAGACTTGATTTTAGAGAGAATGGAACGCAGAAAAGTCACGGGAATTGAACGGAATTTCTATGTGGTGCGATTACTAACCGCAATTATTGCGATTCTGGATCAGGCTTCGATTCCTTTAGGCGAGGTTTTTGGGAGCGAGCAGTACAATATTATTGTACAAACCAGTCAGATCTATGATAAAAATAAATTGCTGCATCATATTAAGCAGGAGATGATCCATCCGATTGCAGAAGCAATCACAAATAAAAATCAATCAGGGGGTTCGGAGATTGCCAAACAGGTGATCCGGATGATCAAAGAGAGTAAGGGAAATATTACGTTAAATGAATGTGCCGAAAGCTTGAACTATCATCCCAACTATATCTGGAAAGTGCTAAAGAAAGAAACCGGACAGAATTTCACGGATCTGGCGGGCAATGAAAAATTAGAACTTGCAAAATTCATGCTGCTTACCACCGATTATGCGATTGCAGAAATTTCTGACAAATTGCAGTATACAAATGTACAAAGTTTTATTAGATTTTTTAAAAGTCATACCGAAACAACACCGGCTTCTTTCCGAAAAGCACATAAACATTAGGAGAGAATAAGATCATTTGTTTTAAAAGCCTTATAGAAATCGCTAGAAATGGCGGTATATAAGGCTTTTTTTAATGGAAAAGTTGGTTAGAAAGTGTTCATTTACAACCATTCTATCCGGATATACAATGCAGATACAAAACAAACAAAAAAAGGAGGAGAAAGTATGGGGAAAAAGTTAAAGGCAACAAAGCCCGGAGCTCCCAGGACGGAAACCTGGAATCATGCACTCTACGCACACACGTGGTTATACATCATGCTTGTGCCCGGAGTCATCTATATGATTGTGTTTCACTATATGCCGATGGGTGGACTTGTGATGGCATTCCAGGATTTCAGTCCTTATAATGGAGATTCCATGATTGGGGCATTTATCCACAGTCCATTTGTCGGACTGGATATTTTCAAAAAGTTTTTTACAGGACCGGATTTTCTTACGATTCTAAAAAACACATTATCTATTTCGATTGCCAGTTTGGTCTTTTATTTTCCGGCACCAATTATTCTGGCTTTACTGTTGAACGAAGTCAAGAATGTAACATTTAAGAGAGTGACGCAGACCATGGTCTACATCCCTCACTTCATTTCTATGGTAATTGTGGCTTCTCTAACGGCACAATTATTCAGTACAACAGACGGAATTTTATATCACTGGTTGGTGCAGATCTTTGGAAGAAACGGCGCACCGGATATCATGTCCAATCCGGATCTGTTCGTTCCGATGTTAATCGGACAGAGCATGTGGAAAGAAACCGGATATGGTACCATCATATTCTTAGCGGCACTCTCCGGAGTGGATGTTCAGTTATATGAAGCGGCTGAAGTAGACGGAGCAAATCGTTGGCAAAAGATGTGGAATATCACATTGCCGGCCATCAAGGGAACCATCATCATCATGCTGATCCTGAAGGTCGGAACGATTTTAAACACCGGATATTAACAGATCTTCCT
>JAVXIV010000163.1:0-5002 GCA_036785645.1 Hungatella sp. | reverse complement strand
CCATCCGCTTGCAGACGTTTCATCATGGGCAGTAAATTGTTGGGAACCATGCCGGAACCGATTGCCGGAAGCATCTCGATCATGGTGAGCTGCAAGTCCCCTCTTTTCTGGTGAGTAAGAAGTTCACATACCTCACAGCCTACCATACCGCCGCCTATCACCAAAATATTGCCGCCTAAAATAACGGTTTCATTTTTCAGTACCATCTGTGCGGTAATGGCTGTTTCTACAGAAACTCCGGGAATTGGCGGGATGATTTCTCTGGCACCGGTTGCTACTACTACGACATCCGGGGAATCGGTATCCAGAAGTTCTTTGGTTGCATCCGTGCCACACAAAACCGTGACGGCTAACCGTGACAGTTCATTGCGCAAGTAGATGAGCCAGCGGCTGATTTCTTGTTTATAAGGTGGAATGCAAGCGAGGGCAAGCTGTCCGCCGAGGTCTTTTTCACGTTCCATGAGTGTCACCGAGTGCCCACACAGAGCAAAGGCACGCGCACTGGCCATACCGCCGATTCCTCCACCAATGACCACTACATGTTTTTTCTCTTTTGCAGGAATCAGTAGCAGCTCTTTTTCTCGTCCAAGTGCCGGATTTATGACGCAGGAAGCAGGTCGTCGCTTGGTCTGTTCGCCGATGCAGCCGATGCCGCAGGCGGCACAGGGCGCAATTTCAAGTAATTTATCTTGAGCAATTTTATTGACAAATTCCGGATCGGAAAGCAAGGCGCGTCCGATGACAACACCATCTACTTTGCCGCTGTCTACCAGATACATGGCATATTCAGGTTCTGTGATTTTGCCCACAACGATGACCGGAACCGAAGAGATCTTCTTAATTGCCTCTGCCTCTGCCACATTGGTACCTTGAATTTCACCATGACAGGGAATGATTTTATTGCATTGCTCATATTGCGTACCGCCACTGATTTCCAAAGCATCGATGCCATGTGCAATCAGTTTTGGAACTAGATATTTCATGTCTGCCAGAGTGTTTCCCTGGTCGCTTCGTTCGCTGCCGCACATGCGCAGTATGATGGGAAACTCTGCGCCGCAGGTTGCTTTGATGGCATCTATAACTTCCAGAAGCAGACGTGCACGATTGTCCAAAGAGCCGCCATAACGATCGGTACGTTTGTTACGCATAGGAGACAAGAACGAGCCTAACAGCATATAGGCATGGGCACAGTGGAGCTCAATGCCATCAAATCCTGCCAATTGGGCATTCTTGGCAGCCTGCGCATACAAGGAGATGATGCCGGGCAGTTCGCAGGTCTCCAAAGCTCTGGTTTTCTGTCCCATAGAGTTGATGTAGGTGCTGCTGGCGATGGGTGCGATGCCATAAAAAGCACTGATACTCTCGGGTCCGGGATGCGTGATCTGAGGAATGATTTTGGTGCCATACTCATGGATGCGATCGGTAAAATGCCGATAAGAATCCAAGCTTTCTTCTGTGCGGAAGCAGAGGGTATTTCCTAGGTAAGGAACATTGGGATCTACGGAAAGTGCATCTACGATAATACACCCCACGCCACCTTTGGCACGAGCCAGCCAATATTCCTGCATGATATCGTTGACGGTACCGTCCTTGCTCTCGTAGCCGAGAGACATAGGTGCCATAAAGGTACTGTTTTTGATCTTCATGGAACCTATTTGCAGCGGATCAAATAGTTTTGATGTCATAGCAATCAACCTCCTTTTCTTTATAAATTACGGGCAATATCGAAACCCTCGTGAATGGCATCTAAAGCGCGTCTTGCATTTTTAGCATCTCCAATGATATAGTATGGAATATTTCTTGCGGTACAGGCAGCGGTAAGATCGCTGCTGTTATTGGGTTTGGCGCCCAGAGCCAATACAATGCTGTCACAAGGGATGGTTTCTTTTTGGCCTTCACATTCGGCTAAAACACCTTGGGTGGTAACCCCAATACAAGTGGTTTTGGGTTTTAGTAAAACCGGTAAGGCATTCATTTTCTGCATAACGGCAATTTTTCTGAGACTGCCCAGATCCATTCCGATGCTATCTCGCATTTCCAACAGCGTTACAGAGTGACCGGCACTGGCGAGGGTATCTGCGGCCTCCAGACCTACCAAACCGCCTCCGATGACGCATACACTGCCTTCCGGCTGTACCGTGCCGTTTAATACATCCTGTGCTTGATAGGACGGTTTATTGGCAATACCGTCGAAAGCGATGGCGATAGGACTTGCGCCGACTGCGATGACGACGGCATCCGGTTTTTCTTCATCTAAAAGTGCGGCGGTCAGTGGAGTATGGTAGCATACTGCGATATCGGCACCCACTACCTGTTTTCCAAAGGAAATTGCTGCTTCTTCCATCTCTTTTTTGCCCGGGGCTTTTCCGGCAGTCCTAAATTGACCGCCCAGATGATCACTTTCCTCATAGATCATAGGAATATGGCCTCGCTGTTTTAGTACCATGGCAGTCTCCATACCGGCCATACCACCGCCGGCAATCAGAACTTTTTTGGCAGCTTCTGCCTGAGTAAGTTTCCATTCTTCTTCATGACCAAGCTGAGGGTTGCGCATACAGGTGATGAAGGGGCGGTTTTTGACGTCACAGAAACCGTCATAACAGCCTTGATTACAGCCAACACAGTGAATAATATCTGCAACTCTGCCTGCTTTTGCTTTATTGGCAAATTCCGGATCTGCTAATTGAGCGCGCCCCATCACAATCATATCGGCTTGGTTTTGTTCTAGGATCTCCTCGGCTAACTTCGGTGTATTGATTCTTCCTACGGCGATGGTGAGCATACCGGTTTCCTTGCGGATGCGAGCGGCATTATCCACATTGAATCCACGGGGAACGTCAATCGGCGGAACCTCATAGAGGGAAGCCGCTGTGATGATATTGCCGCGGGAGATATCAAGGACCTCCACACCGGCTTCTTTGGCCAGCTTGCTAAATGCAATGACTTCTTCAATCGTCAGACCGTTTGGCAAGTAGTCGTCATGGGCATCAATGCGCATGAAAATCGGCATGGAATCCGGTAGGTTTGCCCGAATGGCGCGGATGCAGGCCAGTGGAAAACGAGCTCTGTTTTCAAAACTGCCGCCATACTCATCTGTGCGGCGATTCAATCCGGCACTTAAAAATGAGTGAGGCAAGTAGTTGTGTGCACAGTGGAATTCCACACAGTCATATCCGGCCTGGGCACTCCTTTTGGCAGCCATACCATAGCAGGCGATGATTTCTTCGATCTCGGGCACCGTGATGGCGGGTAGGGTATAAGGACCAAAAGCCATGTCATTTACAACAAACATCTTGGCCTTTGGATCCATGGATACCGCAATGGAGCCTTGCCATAACTGAATTCCGGCTTTGCCACCGGCATGATGGATGGCAGCGGTCAACTTGGCATGTCCGTCGATCAGATGATCTTCACTGATCGATACAAAATGTGCCGGGGCGCTGGGGGTATGTACAGAAGCCACCTCTACCATATTCAGTCCGCTTCCACCTGCAGCACGTGCTGCATGATAGGCAATTAAGCGGGGTGTAATCTCACCTGTTTCGCTAGCCATACGTGTACCCATTGCGGGCATAATCATGCGATTGCGAAGCGTCATTTCACGGATTTTAATTGGTTCAAATAAATGTTCAAACATGTGTGAATCCCTCCTTTTTTCTCATTATAACAAGTCCGATCATAAGGATAGATTCAAAAATATAAGTTTTATTCTTATTTATTACATAGAACGATATTCTGTTGGTGTTTGATTCATATAGAACTGAAAGGTTCGCTGAAACGTAGAATAGGAATCAAAACCACAGCTCACAGAGATGCTTAGGGCACTGTCCGGTCTGGTTTTTAAAAGAGAAGCGGCATAACAAATACGGATTTCATTGAGCAGTTCCTTGAAGTTCATGTCAAAAATAGATTTCATAATCTCCTGTGCGGTATAGGGTTTTACATAAAAGGCAGCACTCATCTCTTCTAAGGTAAGCGGGTGCATGAAGTTGAGGTGTATATATTGCAAAAACTGCATTGCTAAACTGCTGCCGGAGGGTGCACCTTCTGCTCCGCAGATACACTGCCTTTGATATTCGCGGGGTGTAAGCTTGCAGTATTGTTCGAAAACTCGGTAAAATGCCGTCACAGAAGAAAACCCGGTCAGGTCGCTGACATAGCTTATGGTTAAATCCGGAAAATGCAGCAATGCACAGGCATTTAACATCGTTCCCATTTGCTGCAATTGAAAAAAGGTATAGCCGCAAACTTCCTTTATCTTTTGGTTTAACGCGCGCGGAGAGGTATGAAGCTCCGCTGCGATTTCTTTTAATTCCAAGTTCTGGCTAGTTGCCAAAAGCACTTTTTTAATAACGCTCCATACAGAATCCTCGGATTTTTGATTCATACCAATTTCTTCAAATGCATAACGACAAAAATAAGTGTGCAACTCCAAGGTCTGATAGGTGACTAGATTATGACTGCCAAAGCGCTCTTCTTTTGCTTCTTCTAAAAGTTTAAGACACAATTCTTCGATTTTTTTGCGATGTGCCAAGGATAACAGAACCATGGGGCAGGTATCATAAACCAGTTTTGCGTTTGCATTTTTAGGATGTTTTTCCCATGACATGTACATAAATAAGCCAATATAAAATTGAATACAGATTACATCTAACTTTTCTGTAATAGAATGAATTTCGTAGAAATGATGGGAATAAAGGCAGAAAAAGCTTCCGGCTGTGGCTTGATAATCACAGCTATTGATCTTCATGAGGGCATTGCCGGAAAGCACATAGATCAGCTGTACTTGCTCATGAAAGCCGGTTTTATAGGGAGAAATTATGGTTTTTCTCTGAACCGTAATCTGGGTTTCGCGATATTTATCATAATAATTGATGCCGGTATACCAATCGTTTTGCCGCTTCATACTGTCTCCTTTATACCTCGTGCAGAATTTATATTACGGGGATTATCCTCTTTCTTTCTGAAATGATTATATCTTATAAGTCACTGATGTTACAAC
>JAVXIV010000162.1:0-5135 GCA_036785645.1 Hungatella sp. | reverse complement strand
TCACGGTAGGAGATCAGGTCATTTTTGAACATGAATTTGATAAGCGACTATTGAAACAAGTGTTGGATTATGCGGGAGAACGCCCATACAGTATTGGAACTACGCTGGGAGGACAAGACTATTATGTTCATCCATCTAAGGTGGAAGAATATGATTTGGAACGTTTTGGAGAATCTTCTCGGAATTTTGCGGATCCATGGAAGCTGATGGAAAAGAAGGTTCACACATTGGCCTATATTGGTACAGAAGCAGAGGCTCGCAGCTTGGAACAACATTTTCCGGAGATCAGTGTTCATATGTTTGGACAGCATCGTGGTGCGGATGTGGTAGAAAGGGCTGTTTCGAAAGCAATCGGACTCCGTCGGCTGTGTGAATATTATGGGGCTAAGATGCAGGAAACCGTGGCATTTGGAGATAGTATGAATGATTATGACATTTTAAAAGCCGCAGGAGTTGGGATTGCCATGGGCAATGCCATGGAGGAATTGAAAGCTGCCGCCGATTATGTGACAGATGATGTAGATCGGGATGGGATTTGGAAAGCGTGCCTCCATCTCCACCTGATTGAATGAATGCTGCCTAAGAGAGGATAAAAGAAGATGAAAATAGCAGCATTTAGTTGCAGAGAAGATGAAATAGGATATTTCGAGGGGTATGGCAAACAATATGGGATTGACTTAGTCTGGACTTCGAATGCCCCCGGACTTGATAATGCAAAACTGGTCGAAGGATGTCAGGCGGTGAGCGTCATCACAACTCCAATTGCCGAAGACCTGATTCGAGTCTGGCATAAGTATGGGATCAAGGTGATCTCAACACGAACGGTAGGGTATGAACACATTCATTATCAACTGGCTGCGTCTCTGGGAATTACAGTTTCCAATGTCAGTTATTCGGCGCATACGGTGGCAGAATATACGGTGATGTGTATCCTGATGGCAATTCGCAGAATGAAGACGATTATGACGCGCTACATCGGTCAGGATTATTCCCTAAAGCAGGTAAGAGGGCGGGAATTGTGCCATATGACCATAGGTGTCATCGGCACCGGGCAGATCGGAGAAAATATGATTGCCAATTTAAGCGGTTTTGGCTGCAAGATTTTGGCATATGATCCGTATCCAAAAGAAGCAGTCAAAAAGTATGCGGAATATGTCTCCTTGATCGTCTTTGGAGTGCGGGTGATCTCATCACGCTGCATGCGCCTGCTACAGAGGAAACCTACCATCTGATTGATGAAGAAACCTTAAAACAGATGAAAGATGGAGTGATTTTAATTAATGCAGCTCGAGGCAGTCTCATCCATACAACGGCTTTGATTGCGGCACTGGAATCCGGAAAAGTAGGAGCTGCAGCATTGGATGTGCTGGAGGAGGAGGGCAAGATCTATTATAAAGATTTCAAATATGCGGCAACCGGTCATCACGAAATGGCAATTCTTCAAGCGATGCCTCAGGTGTTGATGACTCCGCATACCGCATTTTTTACCGATGAAGCAGTGAGTGATATGATTGAATATTCTATTTCCAGCTGCCTTAAAACATTGACCGGAGAGAACAATCCATGGAAAATAAATTAATATAACATAAAAAGAAAAGAGGGAGATTTACTATGATCCAAGAACGAATTGTAAATTTAAGAAAATTAATGCAAGAGCGCCATATTGATGTCTATATGGTTCCGACTTCTGATTTTCATGAGTCAGAATATGTGGGGGATTATTTTAAATGCCGTCGTTTTATAACCGGATTTACCGGTTCGGCCGGTACGGCTCTCATCACCCAAACGGAGGCCGGCCTATGGACGGATGGACGCTATTTCGTACAGGCGGCCAAGGAACTGGAAGGTACGGGAGTAACGCTTCGTAAAATGGGGCAGGAAGGAGTTCCTACGATAGAAGAATATCTACAGGAAGCCTTGCCTGAAGGTGGCTGTTTGGGTTTTGATGGCAGAGTAGTCAACAGTGAGTTGGGAGAGGAGCTCAAGGAATTGCTTGCATCAAAGTCGGTGATATTCCATGATGAAGAGGATCTGGTCGGTCAAATCTGGTCGGATCGTCCGGCACTTTCTGCAGAACCGGTATGGATTTTGGAGGAATGTTATGCCGGAAAATCTGCCGCCCAGAAGATCGAAGATTTACGCAGTCAAATGAAAAAGGACAGCGCAACCATTCACATTTTAACTACCATCGATGATATTGCATGGCTTCTCAATATCCGTGGCAATGATGTAGAATGCAATCCGGTTGTGCTTTCCTATGTCATGATCAGCGAGAAGGATTTCTTCTTGTTCATCAATGAAACTGTGTTGGATGAGAAGGTAAAGGCTTATCTGCATAAATTAGGTGTCACCATCAAACCATATAATGATATCTATGGTTTGATCAAAGAATTAAAGGGTGAGCATGTTCTTTTGGAAACAGCCAAGACTAATTATGCAATTTGTCATCATTTGGATGGATCCAATCAAATGATCAATCGGATGAATCCCACGGCTCTAGCTAAGGCGATCAAAAATTCGGTAGAAGTTGAGAATATGCGGCGGGCTCATCGTAAAGATGGTGTTGCCATGACAAAATTCATTTACTGGCTGAAGAACAATATCGGTAAAATGGATATGAATGAGATGAGTGTATCGGATTATCTGGAGAAACTGAGAAGACAACAGGAAGGAAACCTAGGACTCAGTTTTCCGACGATTTCTGCGTATGGTGAACATGCAGCTATGTGCCATTATTCTGCGGATGCCAAGAGCAATAAGACCTTGGAACCCAAAGGATTATATTTGGTGGATTCCGGCGGTCAATATTATGAAGGCACTACTGATGTGACGAGAACGGTTGCTCTGGGTCCGGTGAGTGCAGAAGAACGGGAACATTACACGTTGGTAGCCATCAGTATGCTGCGTCTTGGAGCAGTGAAATTTTTATATGGCTGCCGCGGATTGACTTTGGATTATGTGGCACGGGAACCATTTTGGGAAAGAGGACTGAACTTTGATCATGGAACCGGACATGGGGTGGGTTATCTGCTCAATGTGCATGAGCGCCCCAATGGAATCCGTTGGAGGATGGTGCCGGAACGTCAAGACAACTGCGTCTTGGAAGAGGGCATGATCAATTCGGATGAACCGGGATTATACATTGAGGGCAGCCACGGTATCCGTACCGAGAATCTCGTGGTATGCCAAAAAGCGGAGAAGACAGAGTATGGGCAATTCATGAAGTTTGAATATCTGACTTTTGTTCCCATCGATCTAGATGCGCTTGACCCATCCCTGATGACCGAGAAGGATCGGAATTTACTCAACAGTTATCACAAACAAGTATACAACATGATTGCTCCTTATCTGACGACAGAGGAAGCAGCTTGGCTGAAAGAGTATACGCGTGAGATCTGAAATTGATTGTATAAACGTAACTATTCAGAGGGCGGAAAAATAGCTGTGGAAAGCAGCGTCAAACTTGCTTGTAAGCTGCTTTTTACAGCTATTTTCACATCGGAGGAATCTCCGATGATTCTTGTACGTTCGAAGAACGTGCAAGAATATGCCCCCTCTGAACAGTTACGTATAAACAATAAGAAGAAAAATAGGAGTGTGTAAGTTGGAAGATCATAAGAAACGTAATAATCGCCCGAAGACAGCGGACAATCGCCTGAAGGCAGCAAACAACCGTCCGAAGGCAGCGGATAACCGCCCGAAGGCAGCAGCTGGGCGAGCAAAGCCGGTAGACCGAAGAGAGAGTATCTGCCCGGTATTTAAGCAGTGTGGTGCCTGTCAGATGCTCTCTATGCCCTATGAGCAGCAATTGGAGGCGAAGCAGAAAACGGTAGAAGACCTTTTGAAAAAGTATTGTACTGTTCGTCCAATTACCGGAATGAAGGAACCCTATCATTACCGCAACAAAGTGCATGCGGTATTTGGTCATCAAAAAGGTGCGGTGATCTCTGGTGTATACAAAGCCAATTCCCATGATATTGTGCCTGTGGAACGTTGTATGATTGAGGACGAGAAAGCAGATGAAATCATCGGAACTATTCGCGGTATGTTAAAATCATTTAAAATCCGTACCTATGACGAGGACAGTGGTTATGGCTTACTTCGTCATGTGCTGGTGAAACGTGGTTTTACAACCGGCGAGATCATGGTAGTTCTTGTTATGGCATCTCCGATTTTTCCATCTCGAAATAATTTCATCCAGGTCTTACGGGAAAAACATCCGGAGATTACAACGATTATTCAAAATGTCAATGACCGTAACACGAGTATGGTTCTGGGAGATAAGGAGAAGACGTTATATGGCAAGGGTTATATCGAGGATGTGCTCAGTGGCTGTACCTTCCGTATCTCATCGAAATCTTTTTACCAGATCAACCCGGTACAGACGGAATTTTTGTATGATAAGGCTATCAGCCTTGCAGCTTTGACCGGCAAAGAAACGGTCATCGATGCTTACTGTGGAATCGGCACCATTGGCATCATCGCCGGCAATAAAGCCGGCAAAGTGATTGGTGTTGAGCTCAACAAGGATGCCATACGTGATGCGGTGCAGAATGCCAAATGCAACCAGATTGCTAACATTCAATTCTACAATCATGATGCCGGCGCATTTATGACCGGCATGGCATCCCAAGGCGAAAAAGTGGATGTTGTATTTATGGATCCACCACGTAGTGGCAGCACCAAAGAATTCATAGATTCCGTTGCCGTTCTGCATCCGGATCGTGTCATCTACATCTCCTGCAACCCAGTCACTCTGGAGCGGGATCTGCAATACTTCAAGAAAAAAGGATATGGTGCAAAAGAGGCGTGGCCGTTCGATTTATTTCCGCAAACAGGGCATTGTGAGGTTGTGTGCCTGTTGCGACGCATCGAAAGATAAAATTTAATAAAAATTAGCGAAAGCCGTGAGTTGAAATCAGCTCACGGTTTTTTTTGTATCTATAAATTAAGCAATGCCATTTAGATAGGCTTTTTTCTGAATAAAAATAGGATAAGTGCTGTTTGCTGTTCGATTTTTAACCCTTGAAAAAGCCATTCTACCTGCTGATAAGAGATTACTTTTACTTCTTCGGGTGTTTTGGATATACCGTTTGAAAAGTGCACTCTTTTCGGTATTTCAGTGCACCCCTATC
>JAVXIV010000161.1:0-5152 GCA_036785645.1 Hungatella sp. | reverse complement strand
ATCATAATAGTAAATATCAATTCCCAAACTATGAAAATGTACTGCGCATTGTTTTAAAAATTCCTCTACAATGAAACTCCGGTTATAAGTCACAATACAAAAAGCTAATTCCTCATAATCATTTTCTTTTTGTATCAATTTTTTCTCCCTCTCATGGAACTGCATAAAACTCCCTTATTCCTTTTTCCATACCACTTGGTTTACAATACCGGTATATGATTGTATGATCTTCACCACTTTAACGGATACATTGAGATCCGCATAGTCCGGAACCGAGATGCCAAAGTCCTGATGATCCCTCATAGAAACTGCCAGATCGACTGCCTGAAGAACGCTTTTTGCGGTAATGCCCGCCAATATGAAATTCCCCTTATCCAAGGCTTCCGGACGTTCTGTGGAGGTACGAATACACACCGCAGGAAACGAAGAGCCTGCTGCCGTAAAAAAGCTGCTTTCTTCCGGCAGAGTACCACTGTCGGACACCACTGCAAATGCATTGATTTGAAGCTGATTATAATCCAAAAAACCAAACGGTTCATGATCCATCACCAAAGGGCTGCGATTCGGTTTGCGCTCTGTTATATATTTTTTCGTGCGCGGATGCATAGAATATAAGATGGGAAGCTTGTACCGCTCCGCCAGAGCATTGATTGCATCCATCAATTTTATAAAGCTTTCTTCCTGATCAATATTTTCTTCCCGATGGGCAGACAACAGAATATAGCCTTGTTTCTCCAGCCCCAAGCGTTCCAAAATATTCGACTTTCGAATTTTTTCTAAATTTGCATGAAGCACCTCCGCCATCGGAGAACCCACCACATAGGTTCTTTCTTTCGGGGTTCCTTCCCAATTTAAGTACCTTCTGGCATGCTCCGAATAGCATAAATTCACATCTGCTATATGATCCACAATCCGTCGATTGGTCTCTTCCGGCAAGCACTCATCAAAGCATCGATTGCCCGCCTCCATGTGAAAGATCGGGATATGAAGCCTTTTGGCTGCTATGGCACTCAAGCTGCTATTGGTATCACCCAGAATCAGCAATGCGTCCGGCTTTTGTTCTGCCATGAGATGATAACTCTTGGTGATAATATTCCCCATGGTTTCCCCTAGATCCGTCCCTACTACATCTAAATATACATCCGGCTCTCGCAATCCCAAATCAGAAAAAAATATCTGATTTAAACAATAATCATAATTTTGACCGGTATGCACCAGGGTTTGATCAAAATAAAGATCACACTTTTTAATAATGGCAGATAACCGGATAATCTCCGGTCTGGTTCCTATGATCGTCATGAGTCTTAATTTTCCCATATCTTCTCCCAATGAAGCTCTATTTATCTTTCTTAACGACAAAACGTATCCGGTTTTTCCTGATCAAAGCATTCATCACACCACATCAAGGTGATTAAGTCGCGATCTCCCTCATTGGTAATAGCATGCAGATAACCCGGTGGAATATCCACCACTTCTATTTTTTCCCCGGATACATGATAGTCGATTGCCGCGTCAGATTGTCCATCTGCATTTGCAACGATTTTTTTAAGTTGTATCCGAGCTCTTCCGCTCACCACCACAAATTTTTCTGTCTTTGTGTGATGCCAATGTCCTCCTTTGGTGATTCCGGGTCGTGTGATATTGACAGAAAATTGACCACCTGTCATCGTACGAATCAATTCCGTAAAGCTTCCTCTCTCATCCATATGCGTCATCAACGGATACAACAGATCTTCCTGCGGAAGATAAGAAATATAAGTAGCATATAATTTTTTTTCAAAACTCTGCTCTTCCAAGGAAGGCAAGCAACCTCCCTGTCGAATATCATGAAACCGATAGAGCAACGCTACAATCTCTTCTATAGAAGCTTGATACTCCGGTTTTACCATAGCATACCCCGATTCCGACCCGGATGGTCTTCCGTCCAAAGCTTGCAGCAATTCCTCTATCAGATCATCAATATAAATTAAGCGCAGCTGCGTCTTGGGGTCATCCACGCGAATCGGTTCCTCTCTTGCAATATGACTGCAAAACGTGGCGATCACCGAGTGGCAGTCCGGTCTGCACCATTTTCCAAAAACATTCACAAAACGATAAATCAAGGTGGCTGCTCCGGTCTCTTCTCCATATCGGCGGACTAAGTCTTCCCCCTGTTTCTTGCTTTCTCCATAGAAAGACCCTTCATATCGTCCGGTCAGAGATGCCTGAATCGAACTGGCATACATAACCGTTGTATTGCGTCCATGCCTTTTCAGCAATTCCAATACCTTCGCAACGGACATGGTATTGCCTTCTATGAAGGCTTCCGCCTGTTGAGATCGGTTCGTCCCGGCCAGGCAAAATACAAAATCCGCGGTTTTGCAATACCGGTCTAAAAGTTCATCCGGACTATCTCCGGTACACTCCATAATTTCCAAATGCGCAGGAATCGCGCACTTCCGGATCATGTGCCGCAAATCTTTGCCATCTCTGATGTTTTTTAAGGATTCTACGAGATTTTTGCCGATAAATCCGTCCGAGCCGGTCACCAGAATTCTCATACGCTTCTCTCTCTCACATAATCTGCAGTTAATAGTTTCCGAACGGTTTCTTCCACATTCAAGCGATTGGTATTATGGCTTGTATATGCTTCTTCCGCACAACCATGCAGTTTTCCACGCACAAAGAATTTTTCATAATTTAAATCTCTGCTATCCGCCGCGATACGATAGTACCTGCCCAGATCCTCACTCCGAACTCGTTCTTCTTGGGTCATCAGGGTTTCATAGAGTTTTTCCCCATGACGTGTACCAATCACCTTTGTTCCGGTATCACCAAACAGACTTTGAACCGCTTTGGCTAAATCCCCCATAGTTGCCGCATCACTTTTTTGAATAAATAAATCTCCGGGGCACGCATGGGCAAAAGCAAATGCCACCAGCTCCACGGCTTCATCCAGATTCATCAAGAAGCGCGTCATCTCCGGATTCGTAATCGTAATCGGTTTGCCCTGCTGAATCTGCTCCATAAAAAGAGGAATGACCGACCCACGAGAGCACATCACATTGCCATATCGGGTACAGCAAATCGTCGTTCGACCCGCAGCCACTCTGGCATTGGCTTCCACCACTTTTTCCATCATCGCCTTACTGATTCCCATGGCATTGACCGGATAGGCTGCTTTATCTGTAGATAGGCAGACTACCTTCTCTACCCCTGCCTCTACGGCTGCATGGAGCACGTTATCCGTTCCCTCTACATTGGTTTTTACCGCTTCCATGGGAAAGAATTCACAAGATGGAACTTGTTTGAGTGCCGCCGCATGAAAAATATAGTCTACACCATACATCGCATCCTTGACCGACTGCAGGTTTCGTACATCCCCAATGTGAAACTTCACCTTGCCGGCGTGATCCGGATCGGTATTTTGCAGTTCATGGCGCATATCATCCTGCTTCTTCTCATCTCTGGAGAAGATCCGAATTTCTCCTATATCGCTCCGTATATAATGCCGCAGCACCGTACTTCCAAAAGAACCGGTTCCGCCGGTCACCAATAAGGTTTTTCCCTTAAATACTGTGTCCATCTCTGACTTCTCCTCTACACACTTTATCCTTCTGTACCTACCTGCTTGGATGGAAAGAGCTTTTTATAAAAAATCCGTCCTATATGGTTCGGATTGAGCGCATGCATCACCGCCGCTTCCAGTTTCCGATCATCGCCTTCATCTTTTTCATACCTTAGGATGATTTCCAGATAGTCAACCAAAAACTGCATCGTTCCCGCATCTTCCCCCTCATGTTCCAATAGATTGATCTGACATCCGCGAAGCACGCGTGCTTCCAGCTCTTCCCCCCATCCACGTTCCTCCGCCATAGGAATCAAGTCAGCGGCACAAGCGAATATGTACTTTAGCTTCTCTTCGAGAGAGAGGGGGCAGTTCTGGTAGGTCAGATGAGCCACTGCCGCAGTGAAATATCGCATCCTCCGCCGCTCCAAATACAAGGTTACTTCTTCATCCAAATTGCCCCATCTCTCAAACAGACTCCGGTATTCCCTATAGAACGTCTCAAACATGTCATGTTCATAGGAATAATACTTTCCGATTGATGCATTCATCGTGCTGTCATTTTGATATTGCATATGATAATATAACGGTTTCGCTATACAAGCCAAGCTATGAATCTCCGGTACAATACTGATATTAAATAAGGTGTCTGCCCCATACCAATCATTGCGAAATGGATGTTTTTTCATGATAGCTGTACGATACAGATTGGCTTGGTTTATGATGAGTGTCGATTTTAATAAATCCAGCCATTTTTTGTGTATTTCCTGCTTATTTAATAGTAGTATATCCTGCAATAGCTGCACCATAGGGATTGTCCGCTTTACAATATTTTGCCTGCTATCGCAAATACAGCATTCAATTGTCAAGAATACCGCATCCAGATCTTGTTTCTCTACATAGGAAAAGGCAGATTCCAGAGTATCCTTGGCAATCAAATCATCGGAATTGACAATCAACGTATACTTACCTCTGGCTGCTTGTACCCCCCGGTTAAAAGCAGCATAGATCCACTGATTGGATTGATGAATTACTTGCACTCTGGAATCCTTTCGTCCAAGAGCATCCGCTATCTTCCCTGTTTGATCCGTAGAACCGTCATCGATGATAATCAGTTCCAAATTATGGAAAGATTGCTTCAAAACACTCTCAACCGCTTTTGGTAGATAACGTTCATTATTATATACCGGCATCACAATCGAAAAATATGGATCCATCGATTTTCATCTCCTAACGATTTTCATTTCTATATATACCTATTACTCATTTTCTATTTTACTAAAAAGTTCCCAGTTTTTTTCTTTACGCTCTTGAACATCCACATTTGCCCATGAAGCATCATAATGATGGAGCAAAAATGTGTCTTTCGTAATAAACGGCTGACCGGTCAGCAAACTTTTTCCTGATAATACTCGTTCCGGGTAAATCGTCATATTTTCAATAATTTGAAAGTCTCCATTTTGTTTCATTCCATATTGTTGGCAAAACTCAGTTTGCAGCATTGGTTGAGGTGTCAAGTCTACCGAGCCATCACTTCTTACAAAGGACATATCATCATACATAGATCTCAGTTTTTTTAAAAATGGCATATGTATTTTACCCCCA
>JAVXIV010000160.1:0-5173 GCA_036785645.1 Hungatella sp. | reverse complement strand
TGTCCATAGTGTAGATGGTCTGAGTTATGAACTAAGAGAAAGAGAGACGCTGGCAATTGTAGGAGAATCAGGATGTGGAAAAAGTGTCAGTTCCTTGTCAGTTATGCGAATTATTCAGAGTCCACCCGGTAAGATTGAATCCGGAAGCCAAATATTATTTGAGGGAAAAGATATTCTGAAGATAAGTGAAAATGAAATGCAAAATATACGGGGAAATGAAATATCTATGATTTTTCAGGAACCTATGACCTCTCTAAATCCGGTATTTACAGTGGGACAGCAGATTCATCAGATCTTACATTATCATCAGAAGATTAATAAAAACCAAGCAAAACAACGCGCTATCGAAATGTTGAAACTTGTAGGTATTCCATCTCCGGAGCTTGTGGTAGATCAATATCCGCATCAACTGTCTGGCGGAATGCGGCAGAGGGTTATGATAGCAATGGCATTGTCTTGTAATCCGCGTATTTTAATTGCCGATGAGCCAACTACAGCTTTGGATGTTACAATTCAGGCACAAATCCTGCGTTTAATGATAGATTTAAAGAGCAAATTTAATACGGCAATTATTTTGATTACCCATGATATGGGAGTTGTAGCGGAGATGGCAGATAATGTTTTAGTGATGTATGCAGGACAGGCTATAGAGTATGCGGCTGTAACAGATATATTTTCTGATCCCAAACATCCCTATACACAAGGACTGCTGCAGTCAATTCCAAAATTACATGAAGAGGTTGAGCGTTTGTATGCCATTAAGGGTTCTGTACCAAGTGCGGTTGATTTTCCAAAAGGATGCCGATTTGCCCCTCGCTGCCAGAAATGTAGGGATATTTGTAATAAGCAGGCTCCGGATTTATATGAGGTAGGAAACGGAAGAAAGGTAAGATGCCATTTATATGCAGGGAGGGATAATCATTGAGAGAAGTAATCCTGTCGGTTGAAGATTTAAAGATCCATTATCCGATTAAGATGAAGGTTAAGGGAAAAATGCTATCACAAAAAAATTGTGTACAAGCGGTCAATGGTATTTCCTTTAATGTGTATAAAGGTGAAACACTGGGTATTGTTGGAGAATCCGGCTGCGGAAAATCCACGCTGGGGCGCGCAATTGTTCGCTTAGAATGTCCTACTTCAGGTAAAATTCTATATAAGGGTGAGGATATATGGAAATATGATAAGGATCAATTGTTTGCATATAGAAAACGGGCTCAGATGATTTTTCAAGATGCTTATTCTACACTTGATCCTCGGTTTACTATTGGAAGAAGTATCTGCGAACCTATGGTTATACATAAATCTGCAACAAAGAAAGAAAACGAGCAGCGTGCAAGGCAATTGATGACAGATGTAGGGTTGCCGGAAACTTATTTTGATCGCTACCCACATGAATTCTCTGGTGGCCAACGTCAGAGAATAGGAGTTGCCCGAGCTTTGACATTGAACCCCGAGATCATGGTGTGCGATGAACCGGTATCTGCTCTGGATGTATCTGTTCAGGCACAGATTCTTAATCTTATGAAAGACTTACAGGAAAAGTATGATCTGACTTATATATTTATCTCACATAATTTAAGCGTAGTAAAACATTTATGTGATCGAATTGGTGTTATTTATCTTGGCAATATGGTGGAACTTTCTACGAAGGCTGAGTTGTTCCAGAATATGTTGCATCCTTATACGCGTGCGCTTATTTCTGCAATTCCGATTCCGGATCCTACATTTAAACGTAAAAAAATGATATTAGAGGGAGATGTTCCCACGCCCATAAATCCTCCTGTAGGATGTCCCTTTGCAACACGTTGTATTTATGCGACAGAGCTTTGCAAACAGATGCGGCCAAAACTGGAAAATGTGGGAAACGATCATTATGTTGCTTGCCATATATATGGCAGCAGTAGGAATGAGATGTTAAAGAAAATGAATCAGAATGGGATAGAACCTCCAACAAAGGAGAGCTTGGTATAAAAAAACGTAATAAAGGAAATATGAAAGGGAAGACGAGATGAAGGTAGCGATAGGAGGACAAGGTTCGGCGTTTTTGTTAAAGGAGGCAGTAAAAGAGTCTCTGATGGAAAAGGGATATGAGCTCTTTGATGTTGGGCAGACCGATCCGATAGACAATCAATTTTATTTTGTAGATACAGTAGAGCGTGTGGCAGAAAAAATCAAAACAGGAGTATGCGAGCGAGGCATTATCATGTGTGGAAGTGGAACAGGTGTTTCTATGGTGGCCAATAAAATTAGAGGTATTTATTGTGTACCATGTGAGAGCGTTTTTACGGCAGAGCGTGTTTACCCATTTAACCAGGTTAATGTGATGGCGATGGGAGCAATGGTAGTTACTGCACAAATGGCAAGTGAGATGGCAATAAAATTCCTTGAGAGTAAATGTGAAGGAAGCGCTCTGGAAGATATCAAAAAAGTTGAAGCTAAGTATTTTAAATAACAGGAGGATAAGTATCATGGCAATGGTGACCGCCTTTATTCCAAAGGGTTACTCCCAGAAGATAAAAGATCAGTTTATCGACAAAATGGGAGATGTGGAGTGCATTGGTTTTGATATGCCACGCATATATGAACACGTCTATTTGCATGAATTCGATGCAGAGCATTCAGATGAAGTGATGAAAAAAACAAAGTATTTGGTGATTTATACCGGGGAAGGTAAAAAGATATCTGCAAAAAATAAGATTGCAGAATTATTTAAACAGAAATGTGATGAGGTTTTTGGGGCAGAGGATACGTTAAATGCATCGGTCGTGATCGAAGAGCACGGTAACTGGATGATTTCGTGTGAAGGTAAGATGCGGTGTGAAGATGCAGAAGCAGTGGCAGCACAGGCTGCTTATCAGGAAGAATAGATGTGAATCTATGGAGGATGATAATATATGGCGATGTTGATTGGATTCATTCCAAAAGGTTATTCGGAGGAAGTAAAACAGCGGTTTATCATGGGCTGCCAAAAATGTGAAACAATGGGACTAAAACTAGCGGCTGATTTCGAACATGTTTATCTTCATGAGTTTGATGGAGATCATTGTGATGAAGTGATGAAAAAATCTAAAATTATGCTTTGCTATACGGCAGAAGGAAAAGGTCTGATAAATAAAGAAGAGTTCGTTCAGCTGTTTAAAGAAACCTGTGATGAGGCATTTGGAGAAGGCGATACGGAAAATGCCATAGTTTTGTTGGAAGAACATGAAAATCCATTTATTTCAATCGAAGGAATTATGCGTAGTGAGGATGCCGGAATGATGGCTTATTTGGCATCGCTAAATCAAGATGAGCCGGATTTGAATTTTGTAGGAGGAATTAAAAAATGACAACACTTGTACTTTATGTATCCGATAATTATGTGGATACTTCCAAGAAAAAAGAGATTATAGCAGCAGCAAAATCAAGTCTTTGCGAGGGTTTGTGTCTGGAAGATTCTGATGTCACTGTAGTTCTGGAAGCATTTAAAGAAGGAGAATCTAATGAGCGTGTGAAACATTGCTTTTTCCCAGTATTGTATACACCGGAGGGAACTCCTTATGAATATAAGAAAAGGGCCGGAGAGCTGATGAATCAACGACTTCGTGCCTTGGTAGACCCACAAGAAATCGGACATGTTTATTTCCATATGAAAGAGCATGGCTATGATAATGTTGCGAGAAATGGAAAATTGCTTAAATACGATACGGCTGCAATTAGGCATATCGATGAAACACGTGGTGTAAATACTATGCCTTGGCTAAGCTGATTGGAGGATGAGTGGGATGACACATGTATATGCCTATATTAAAGAGGGGTATTCAAAGGAACAGATACAACAATTGATTTGCAAAATAAAGAGTGCGATCAGCGAAGGTTTTCATATCGATGACAGGGCCTCTACCGTGGCGATCAAGGAACTGGCAGAGGATTGCTATAGCGATAATTTTGGGTCGTTTATCTTGGTTTATACCGCAAAAGGAAACGGATTTGATATAAAGAAGAAATTTGCAAAATTGCTTGATCATGCTTTTACAGAAGTACTGGGTGACGGCGGTGAGGTTAGAATGGTTATGAAGGAACAGGCAAATGATATGGTGGGTTTAAATGGCAACCTGTGCTGTAATTCGGATTTAGAATAAAACTATAATTTAGATTGTGAGGAAAGAACATGGATAGAGATGTGACACAGATGATGTATATGGAAGTAAGAAAGGAATGGGATAGAATTTGTGATGAAGCACGTCCGCGCATGGCTCCCAAATGCAAAGCATGTAAAGAGTGCGATAGCAGCAGGCCCAAATGTGGATTTGTTTCCAGTGACAGAGGATGCAGCGGAATTCGAAATTATGAAAAGTTGCAGCAGATTAAATTGGCATGTGATACGCTTTATGAGGGCGGAAATGGTGATGAAATTGATTCTTCATGTGATTTTTTTGGATATAAGATGCGTGCACCAATTTTTAATGCACCGATTGCATGGGTCGCCAATGTCCTTCCAAATACGCATTTTAAAAAAGAAGGCATTGAAAATGTAGATGGTAAAGCAGTCGGAAGTGATGATTATGCATTCAGTAAGGCTATTATAGATGGTTGTGCGGATGTGGGTTCTATTGGCTGGATTGCGGATTCTAAGCATCATCCATTGGTTCATTTTTATGAGGATGGTTTGCGTGCAATAAAAGAACGGGGTGGAATCGGTATTCCTACAATCAAGTCTTGGGATGATGATAAACTTACTCAAAAGATTAAAGAAGCAGATGATGCGGGAGCAATTGCGATTGCTACAGATATTGACTGCGTAGGACTGGGGTATATGTCTATTAATGGCAAGTATGATACATTGCCTGGTCTGACCAATCCCAAGTCTGCAAAACAGTTAAAAGAGATATTTTCAATTACTGAAAAACCATATATTTTAAAGGGAATTATGACCCCTCAAGGGGCGGTAAAGGCATGTGAAGCCGGTGCGTCCAGAATTGTCATATCAAATCATGCAGGAAATAATCTGGATCAGTCATTGGCAACTATAGAGGTGTTAGCTGGTATTAAGAGAGCGGTTGGCAATGATATCAAGATTTATATAGACGGTGGCTTCCGACATGGAGAAGACGTATTTAAAGCAATAGCATTAGGTGCGGATGGTGTTTTAATTGGGCGCCCGATTATGGTAGCGGCTGAAGGCGCAGAAGCG
>JAVXIV010000159.1:0-5180 GCA_036785645.1 Hungatella sp. | reverse complement strand
CATTATATTGATCTAGTGGGACTTAGCGGTTTTGAAAAGTCCTATCCTACGCAATTATCAGGAGGTATGAAGCAGCGTGTTGGGATCGCCCGTGCTTATGCAGCCCATCCGGAGGTTCTCATCATGGATGAGCCTTTTGGTCAATTGGATGCACAGACACGATACTCTATGCAAAATGAAATTCTGCGAATTAGCGGAGAAGAAAAGAAAACTATAATTTTTGTAACAAATAATATTGAAGAAGCATGTAGTCTGGGAGATCGAATTGTATTGTTAAGCGCTTGTCCGGCAGAGGTGAAAGAAGTATATGACATGCATTTTCTTCCCAAACCAAGAGATATTGTAAGTACAGAATTTCTAAAAATCAGACAGAGAATATCGGATAATACTGATTTGGAGCTGTAATTGCAGAAAGGTTATGTATATGGATAAAGATGATAGAGAGATCAAAGTAAGGGTCACTAATTTAAGCAAGCGTTTTGGTGATTTGAAGGTTTTGGATGATATTAGCTTTGATGTAAAGAAAAATGAATTTTTATGTGTAGTTGGGCCTACCGGATGTGGAAAAACAACATTTTTGAATTGCTTAACAAAAATTTACACACCCAGTGAGGGAGAAATCTATATTGATCATGAGCCTGCTGACCCTAAGAAACACAATATTTCGTTCGTTTTTCAGGAACCCTCAGCATTTCCATGGTTGACGGTTCGAGAAAATCTGGAGTTTGGTTTGGGTGTAAAACGCGTGAGCAAACCGCAAATGAAAGAACGGGTGGATAAAATCTTGGATCTTATGGGGTTGAAAGCGGTTCAAAATTCCTATCCCAAGGAACTTTCTGTTAGTGTGGAACAAAGAATTATCATAGGACGCGCTTTTGTAATGGAGCCGGATCTGCTGCTTATGGATGAACCCTATGGACAAATGGATGTTAAAATGCGATTTTATTTGGAAGATGAGGTAATCCGACTGTGGAAAGAACTTGGAAGCACGGTTATCTTCATTACACATAATATTGAAGAGGCCGTATATTTGGCAGAGCGGGTTTTGATCTTGAGCAATAAGCCAACTACGGTGAAAGAGTCCTTAACAATAGATTTACCACATCCCAGAAATATTGCAGATCCTAAATTTATTGAATATCGCAATTATGTTACAAACGCAATTAAGTGGTGGTAATTTCGGGTAAATGATAAAAACAGCTGTGGTCAGAGACGTTAGAACCTTAAGGTCTCAGGCAATAGCTGTTTTTTGTTGGAGAATGGATGCGTTCATGATATAATGAGCATGGATAAGAACCAATAATAGAAGAACCCCGGATATGGGAAGGGAGTACGATGGTGAATGAGACTTGGAATGCAATCATGGAAGATAGAGAAGTAAGACAGAATTTGAGTAAGCTGCGGCAAGAACTGAAAGCATCCGGTGGGCGCGCAGCTTTACTCTCGCAGATGGCAGGCGAGGAAGGAAGACTGATTGCTTTGCTGGGGCATGAGGATGCCAAAGTTCGAAAAAATGCAGCACTGCTGATGGGGGATTTGGGCAGTCCGGAATTTTTGGCTCCCATTTATGAGGCATATCGGGAAGAAGAGCAGATGTTTGTAAAAAGCTTTTATTTGACGGCATTGGAAAACTTTGACTGTCGCATTTATCTGGGTGAATTGAAAGAGCGACTGCAGTTGCTTTCTGCAACGGAGGCAGAGATAGAAAATCAAAAACATCAGATGGAGGAACTTAGAAAGTTGTCGGCATTGGTGATTTTGATGGAAGGGACGACGACGCATAAATTCATCGGATGGGGGGAAGATTATCATATCATACTGCTTACGAATCGTAATTTTCCGGAAATTACCGAAGCGGAGCTTAGAAGCCTTCAACCTAAGGCCCAAACCCAGATCTTTGGAGTCGGAATCAAAGCACAGGTGAAAGGGCTCATGGGAATCACGGGAATTCGCACATGGCAGGAGCTTTTATTTGTGGTGAAAGGGATGGAGAATTGCCCGATGGATGCAGAAAAAGCGTCGGATGTGATTGCCCGATCCGAACTCTTGAAATTTCTGGGAAAGAGTCATGAAGGAAAACCTCCCTACTATTTCAGGATTGAGTTTAAGAGTAAGATGGATGCAGATAAACGTATGCTGTTTGCGAAGAAACTGGCGATGCAGATTGAAAAAAAGACTGATCGCAAGCTGATCAATACCACTTCCAATTATGAAATAGAGATTCGTTTGATTGAAAATAAAGAAGGAAGCTGCAATATTTTATTAAAACTTCAGACGATGGAGGATGGTCGTTTTACGTATCGCAAGGAAGTAATACCGGTCAGTATCCGACCGGTTACTGCAGCATTGACCGTAGCGCTGACGAAGAAATATATGAAAGAAGATGCGCAGGTGCTAGATCCTTTTTGTGGGGTGGGCACGATGTTGGTGGAGCGGCATAAGGCGGTGCGAGCGAATACCTGTTATGGAATTGATCTATTGGAAGATGCCATCGAAAAAGCCAAAAAGAATACCGAAGAGGCGCATCAGACGATCCATTATATTAATCGGAATTTTTTTGATTTCCGACATGAATATCTGTTTGATGAGATCATAACTGACCTGCCATTTCGAATTGGGAGAAAGACAGAAGAGGAAATCTATGAACTTTATGTGAAATTTTTCCAAAAAAGCGGAAGCTATTTAAAACCCGATGGGATGCTGATTCTCTATACCCATAATTTAGAATATATTCGAGAATTGGCTCATAGCGGTGGGTATCGCATGATCAAGGAATACGAAATCTCAAAAAAAGAGGGAACTTATGTGGTGGTTTGTTCTCGTTTGGCTACAACTGCAAGGCTGTGATCAGGTCAGATGCAATGCTGTTTGTAATTGTGCTGTCAAGGGGTTATATTCTATAAGGAATATGGGGATCTTGGGGGGAAGACATGATTAGAGAATTTAGGAATCCGGTGATGAAAACCGCATGGGAGTACGGACTCATTACACTGAGCATCTGGGTGATGGTGGTGGGAATTTATTTCTTCAAATTTCCCAATCATTTTGCATTTGGCGGAGTAACCGGTCTTGCGATTGTAGTCAGTGCGGTGACACACTGGTCAGCGACACAGTTTACTTTTATTGTGAATATGGCACTGTTGGTTGTTGGATTTTTATTTATTGGAAAACAGTTTGGGATCAAGACGGTCTATGCCAGTGTGCTGATGTCGGTTTCCCTGTCCCTGTTGGACAAGTGTACTTTTTTGACGCTTCCGATGACACAAGAACCACTGTTGGAACTGATTTTTGCAATTCTTTTTCCGGCCGTAGGCTCTGCCGTTTTGTTCAATATTGGTGCGTCGAGCGGCGGAACCGATATCATTGCCATGATTCTGAAGAAGTACAGCAGCTTTAATATTGGCACCGTCTTACTGTTGGTGGATCTGCTTTCTGTAATTTTGGCATTTGTTGTATTCGGTCCCACAACCGGACTGTTTTCGGCGTTGGGGTTATTGGCGAAATCGCTGCTGATTGACGGAGTGATCGAAAATATTAATTTATGTAAATGTTTTAATATTATTTGTGATAATCCGGATCCGATCTGTGATTATATTATCAATACACTCAAACGAAGTGCCACCGTATACCATGCGGAAGGAGCATTTTCTCACCATGAAAAAACTGTAGTGATGACGACGATGACACGCAGTCAGGCATTGAAGCTTAGAAATTATATTCGATCCATTGAGCCAACGGCATTTATTTTAATTTCTAATTCCAGTGAGATTATTGGTAAAGGTTTTTTGACAAATTAAATTTTTTTTAATATTATGATACAAGTCACAGACAAAAAGCAAGAATTGTGTTATACTGAAAAACGTTAAAATAGTAACGACTTTAAAATTGCGGAGGGAAAATTTATGAAGAAACAACTGGGTGTATTAATGGCAGCGGCAATGGTCGTTGGATCCTTGGCAGGATGCAGCTCAAAACCGGCAGAGACAAAAGCAGCAACTGAGGCAGCTACCACTGCAGCAGCAGAAACAAAAGCAGCGGAAACAAAAGCGGCGACGACTGAGACGACCGCAGCAGGAGCTGCCGCCGGTGGATTAAAGACCGGCATGGCGGTGATTACTTCTTTAAAGAGTTCCAAAGACGCAGGCGATAAAGATGGCAAGGCACAGGCTGATTCTACCGTGGTCGCGCTTGTATTAGATGCAGATGGTAAGATTGTGAGCTGCTCGATCGATGATGCACAGAGCAAGATGGGTTTCACCAAAGAAGGTAAGGTCGTGATGACGGATGCTTTCAAGACGAAGAGAGAATCAAAAGAAGAGTATGGTATGAAAGCGGCTTCCGGAATTGGCAAAGAGTGGTATGAGCAGGCGGATGCCATGGAACAGTATGTGATTGGCAAAACCGCTGAGGAAGTAGCCGGAATTGCTATGGATGCAGATACAAAACCTACCGATGCAGACCTGACTGCAGGTGTGACGATCAAAATGGGTGATTATATTGCAGCCATTACAGAAGCAGCAAACAATGCCAAAGAAATCGGAACACAGCCGGGTGACAAATTAGGACTTGGTATTGTGACAAACATGGAGAAATCCAAAGATGCAGCTTCCGACAAGGATGGACAGTGTCAGGCATATTCCACCTATACGGCTGTCACGATGGGTGCGGATGGCAAGATTACCGCTGCGCTTATTGATTCCACGCAGGGGACGGTGAAGTTTGATACAACCGGAAAAATCACGACAGATTTGACTGTAGGAGTTAAGACCAAAAAACAGATTGGTGCAGACTACGGCATGAAAGCAGCTTCCGGAATTGGCAAAGAATGGGATGAGCAGGCTGCCGCCATGGAAACTTATTTAGTGGGCAAGACGATTGAGGAAGTATCCGGAATTGCAATTGATGAAGATACCAAACCAAAGGATGCTGATTTAGCAGCCAGTGTTACCATTTCGATTGGTGATTTCCAAGCTACAGTTGCGAAAGCAGCAGCGAATGCCAAATAGGCTTTGCAATTTAGTTTTGTTTGAAATAAGAAGGAGAATGATGTAGTTGCATCATTCTCTTTTTATGCTACAATACTATTTATTGGATGATAAACAAAATGGTAACTGTTCAGATGGGGCATATTCTTGCACGTTCTTCGAACGTACAAGAATCACAAAAAGGAGTGGTAGGTT
>JAVXIV010000158.1:0-5181 GCA_036785645.1 Hungatella sp. | reverse complement strand
GCTACAACTGCATAAATAGCATCTGCTAATCGCATATGGCTGTCATGGTCATAGTGACTCCGGGCGTATACCGTCAATTGTATCAAAATAAAAATACAGCTAAAATATAACAGATTGTTTTTTCAATCATCGCACATACTATGAGAGGAGCAAAATTTAGCTCCTCTCATTTTTTAATACTGGAGGTATGTGCGATGACAAGGAGACAGAAATTTCGCCGTTATTTAAAGTGGACTTTTTGGGGGAGTGTTGTATTTACAATAGGTTTTACGTATTACTATATGGAGACGAGCATTCCGGATCAGATTAATGTGGTGGTCAATGAAGAAGAATCCTTTCCGATTCGCCTACCATTTCAGACCATGGCTTCGAGTGAGAGTGAGACAGTAGTGCTGGGAAATGGGTCGGATATTCCTTCCGATCAGATTCGCATCTTCCAAAATACACCACTCACGATCTGTGGTCTGAAAGAGGGAAGCTATCAAGTCGGATTAAAGGCATTTGGATGGCTGCGTTTGAAAGAGATTCGTGTGGATGTAGTGAATCATGACTATGCGATTCCCTGTGGGACACCCATTGGAATTTATTTGAAATCGAATGGGGTGATGGTAATTGGAACCGGTCAGATCACCAATCGGGATGGAATGCTGGTGGAGCCTGCGTTTGGAATCTTAAAATCCGGTGATTATATTGAAACAATTAATGGAGCGAGGCTGAATGATAAGGAGGAATTAGTGGATGCAGTCGATCATCTGGATGGAGAGGAGGCTGTGCTTCAGATTCGTCGTGGAGAGGAAAAGCTGGAAGTAAAACTGGATCCTGTGTCAACGGAAGATGGTGATTATAAGCTGGGAGTGTGGGTCAGAAGTGATACACAGGGAATTGGAACCATGACGTATCTGGACTTAAATGGTAAATTTGGGGCGCTTGGGCACGGAATCAGCGATAGCGATACCGGAAGTGTGGTCGAGATTGCGGATGGAAATTTGTATGAGACCGAGATTCTGGGAATTGAGAAGGGAACGATGGGAAAACCGGGAGTGATGTCCGGAGTGATTTATTACGGACCGAGTTCGACACTTGGAACCATTGCATCGAATACGGAGGAAGGAATTTTTGGCACAGTCAATGATAAATTTAAAAAAAAGGTCCATTCTCAGGCAGTAGAAATTGCTTATCGACAAGATGTGAGAAAAGGAGCGGCAACCCTTAGAAGTGGGGTATCCGGGGAGATTAAGGATTATGAAATCGAAATCTTGAAGGTAGACTACTCCACGATCCATCAAAACAAAAGTTTGGTGATCAAAGTAGTCGATGAAGAACTGCTCAATTTGACCGGAGGGATCGTGCAGGGAATGAGCGGAAGTCCCATTCTACAAGATGGAAAGCTGATTGGTGCAGTCACGCATGTATTCATTCAGGATTCTACAAAAGGTTATGGAATATTTATAGAAAATATGTTGGAAGCACAGGGACGATAGAGAACAATGCTTTTTTTGCGTGTCGAAAGTTGCGGTAGAATCCCATTGCAAGGAATGAAACGACAAGTCTATAATCACGTTACGAATCAAAAACTAGGAGGAAGAAAGATGGCAGAGTTAAATGTAGTGATTGCAGAAGATAATTTAAAGACCCTGAATTTGCTAAATGGAATGTTGGAAGGGGAAGAAGGAATTAATATAGTTGGAAAAGCCGAAAATGGGGATGATGCATACGAAATGATTGTAAAATCTAAACCGGATGTGGTACTTCTTGACATCATTATGCCCAGAATGGATGGAATTGAAGTTATGGAAAAAGTAAAAGCAGAGGGGAAAATGGAGAAAAACCCTGCTTTTATCATGGTGACTGCTGCAGGAAGCGAAAATATGACAGAAGATGCGTTTCGTATGGGTGCCAATTATTACATTATGAAGCCCTTTCGAAAAGAAGTGGTTTTAGATAAAATTCGTCGGATTTCAGGTTATAACAACAAACCCAAGGGGTTAAATTTGACCGGAATTTGTAAGGTGAAGCCGTATGAGAATAAGTTGGATTATATGGAACAAAATCTGGAAACCGATGTCACACAAATTCTGCATGAGATTGGTGTGCCGGCTCATATCAAGGGATATCAGTATTTAAGAGATGCCATCACGATATCGGTAGCGGATCAAGATATGCTGACCTCGGTCACCAAGATTCTTTATCCTAATATTGCCAAAGACTACCAGACCACACCCAGTCGGGTCGAGCGTGCCATTCGCCATGCAATTGAGGTTGCTTGGAGCCGCGGCAAGATGGATACCATTAACGAGATCTTTGGCTATACGGTCAGCAACGGAAAAGGTAAACCAACCAATTCTGAATTTATTGCGCTTATTTCTGATAAAATACGTTTGGATTATAAACGTTTATAATTATAGGAATTGATCAGATAATACTTCCTAAATTCACAAAAGTATTGTATACTAAAGACATTAGAAATTTATGTTTGCTCTGGATGAGGGAGGTTTCCACATGAAGAAGATATTATTTGTTGCTTCAGAAGCAGTACCTTTTATTAAAACCGGTGGTTTAGCGGATGTAGTGGGGTCTTTGCCCAAGTGTTTTGATAAGGAATATTTTGATGTTCGGGTGATGATTCCCAAGTACCTGTGTATCCAAGAAGAGTGGCGCAGCCAGATGACGTATCTCAATCATTTTTACATGGATTATCTGGGTCAGAGCCGTTATGTAGGTATCATGCAATACATATATGATGGCATCACCTTTTATTTTATTGATAATGAAGGCTATTTTCAGGGAGCCAAGCCTTATGGTGATTGGCTGAGCGATATGGAGAAATTTTCTTTCTTCTGTCAGGCGGCACTATCGGCACTGCCTGTGATTGGATTCCAACCGGATGTGGTACACTGTCATGATTGGCAGACCGGGTTGATTCCGGTTTATTTAAAAGACCGCTTCCGCGGAGGCGAGTTTTTCTGCAATATGAAGTCGATCATTACCATTCACAACCTAAAATTTCAAGGTGTGTGGGATGTGAAGACCATCCAGCGTTTTTCCGGACTGCCGGATTATTATTTTGCACCGGATAAGCTGGAGGCTTACAAGGATGCCAATCTCCTGAAAGGCGGAATTGTATTTGCCGATGCGATCACGACCGTGAGTGAGACCTATGCGGAGGAGATCAAGATGCCCTTCTATGGAGAAGGTCTGGATGGTTTGATGCGTGCCCGCGCTGCCAGCCTGCGTGGGATTGTCAACGGAATTGATTATGATGAATTCAATCCGGAGACCGATCCGATGATTGCACAGCATTATCAGCTTAAGAATTTCAGAAAAGAAAAGGTCAAGAATAAACGTGCTCTGCAGGAAGAACTGGGATTAGTACAGGATGATCGAAAATTTATGATAGGTGTGGTTTCCCGTTTGACCGATCAGAAGGGTCTGGATTTGATACAGTGTGTGATGGATGATTTGTGCAGTGATGACATCCAACTGGTGGTACTGGGAACCGGAGAAGAACGCTATGAGAATATGTTCCGCCACTATGATTGGAAGTATCATGACAAAGTTTCTGCCAACATCTATTATTCAGAAGCGATGTCTCACAAGATTTATGCGTCTGCAGATGCATTTTTGATGCCGTCTTTGTTTGAACCATGCGGCTTGAGTCAGTTGATGTCTCTGCGTTATGGGACGATTCCGATTGTTCGGGAGACGGGTGGACTCAAGGATACGGTGGAGCCATATAATGAATTTGAGAGTACCGGAACCGGCTTTTCGTTTTCCAATTACAATGCACATGAGATGCTGCTGGCGATTCGTTATGCAGAACGTGTGTATTATGATAAAAAGAGAGAATGGAACAAAATGATTGACAGAGCTATGAGTAAGGATTATTCTTGGAATACATCTGCAATGAAGTATCAGGAACTGTATGACTGGCTGATTGGATAGAAAGACAGGTTTAGGATGAAACGATACAAGATGACGGCAGAGGAACTGCGCATAGCCGGAGAATGGGCAGCCGATGAAACTTGGGTAGAACAAAAGGAATATGTAAAGAACACAGAATATTTAGACTGTGTCAGAGATATTCTCGACGATCCTATTTTTCGGTCTATGGATCAGTATCTGCAGCATGGGGATACTACATGCAAGACGCACTGCATTCAGGTATCCTATCTGGCATATCAGATCTGTAAGGCATGGGGATGGGATTACCGGTCTGCCGCGAGGGCGGGACTGCTTCATGATCTGTTTCTCTATGATTGGCATACCCATGCAGAATTGACCGGAGAGCATTTTCATGGACTTACGCATCCGCGGGTGGCAATGAATAACGCAGTTCGATATTTCGATTTGTCTGAGTCGGAAAAAAATATGATTTTGCGCCATATGTGGCCGCTGACACCCATCCCTCCCAAGTACCGGGAAGGCTATGCACTTTTATATGCAGATAAATTCTGTGGACTTACAGAAGTTATATCGCACGCAAAGAAATGGTTTCTCTATACTTTAAGTCCTCAACATTTGGGATGACAGAACGATAAATTAGGAGTGTACTATGAAATTTTGGCAAGATATAGGCAGTAATCAGGTGTTGGTCAGCTCGGCGATTGGCTGGGTTGTGGCACAAGTGCTCAAGACGCTGATCGACTTTTCTTTAAATAGGAGTTTTTCCGCGGAACGTCTGGTGGGTTCCGGTGGGATGCCCAGCTCTCATTCTTCGACCGTTTGTGCGCTACTGGTATCGTCCGGAATTTGCTATGGAGTCTCTTCTTTTGAATTTGCAGTCAGCTTTGTACTGGCATCGGTGGTGATGTATGATGCCATCGGAGTGAGACAGGAGACCGGGAAGCAAGCGAAACTGCTCAATATGATTATGGATCAGAATATACTGAAGATGGATAATTTGGAATTTCAAAAACGATTAAAAGAGTTTGTGGGGCATACACCGCTGCAAGTGTTTGCCGGAGCGATCTTGGGAATTGGATTGGCACTGCTTACAAACCTCTTCTATGTATAGCATAAAATTGTAAGAATATAGTGCTTGCATTGTCGTCTTGGGTAAGCTATACTTTGACAAGTTATAGGGAATAGGGATGAAAGTGTGGAGAAAATAGTATGTCGATTTACCATATGATTAACTGGTTTTTTATGTTTAGTTTTTTGGGATATCTGCTGGAATGTATC
>JAVXIV010000157.1:0-5190 GCA_036785645.1 Hungatella sp. | reverse complement strand
GCTTTACTGCATCTTCAGGAATGCTCCATGTTTTGCCTGTTAAAAAGGCTTTTGGAATGCGTTCCTGCGCACAATAATTACGAACACTTCGTTCGGAAATGCCCCATTTTTTTGCAATTTCAGCGACTGATCGATATTTCATATGCAGCTCTCCTCGTGTATTGATCGTATGCTTCTGCGTTCTACGGAAGTTGTCTGGGCAGCAATTCTTCCAGAGACGGGATATCTTCTTCGAAGGTTTCCCGTCCCAGTTCGTTGATGGTAATCTTACCGGCCTTGCCATACTGATACAGCTGATCCAGAAACTCAATCGCGGCTCGGATCTTCGTTCGCAAGAGGTAGCCGCCGTTGTCGGTTACTTGATAGATGGTTTGAATGGAAACTCCGGGTGTCCAGCCATAAGCGCGCCCATGAAAATCCTGAACTTTAGCCAAAACCTCCAATATCTCATTTTGTGTGAGTGGAAGCAGCTGCTGTGCTTTTATAATCATATTCAAGACTGTTTTCATAGGTTCTTCGTGTTCCGGATAGACTTCTTTCAGATTTTGAAATTCGTGCTTTCCTTCCACAATATCCTCAGAAAAAGAGGCTCCTAGGGCAAACATGGTATAGGTTGCCTCAAGATGGTCATTCGGCATCAAAAATTCAGCCATATTGGCATAGGAATTCAAACGTGCTTTTTTACCTAAACGACCGATCAGTTCTGCTTCATCAAGCAAGATCACCCAACCATTATAACCCATTTGAACAAATAAATGACTTAAAAAATCAAAATAGTCTTTACAATGCTTGGTTTTTGTAAAGCTCACGGTGCTTTTGGCAGTCTGCCTGAAAATGCGTTTGTAAATTTGCTTTAAGGTTACATTGGATATGAAATCTCCTTCCAAATCAGCTTTCAAAAGAAATTTCTCTTCTTGATCTTCCGTATTTAAATAGGAACGCAGCAAATAATACAATTTGTCTGTTTCCAGCTGCTTGGCGGCATAAAGGAGCATCTCATTGGCGATTGGACTGTTTGGAGTCATCTTTTCCAAAATCTGTTCAAAGCCGGGTTGCTGATGTCTGGGCAAAAACGTGTTGCTTGCCAGCTTTTGATAAACCAAAAATAATTTATCAAAAGGAGTTTCTTTGCTTAGAGACAGGTAGGAAACTACCATGTTATTTTCATGGGCAATATTGAAAACCGTATTGAGAAGATGAGTTTTTCCTTCTCCGTATTTTCCGGATATGATTCTTCCGGTGGAGGTTCCCGTGGAACTCACCGCATTGATCTCATCGGTAATAGTTTTCATGATAACCGGCCGCGCTTCAGAGAAATATTGACCGACTGCACGAGAGGGAATGCCGGAGCGCAGTGCTTCTATTACGTGTCTTGCTTCCATATCAAACATCGTTTTTCACCTCCAGAGTGGCAATGTTGACAAGCCGCGGAATCGATTGACTGCCATTTTTAGCCTGAGTAATCAATGCGAGCGCTTCTGTCTCATCAATTGCGGTTGTATAGAACTTTTCCCGGTTCATAACCTTCGCAAGTTTTGTGGACATTCGAATCAAAACTTCGGGGGTATATTCCTGTTCTGCCAGACGATCCAGATCTACCATGTCTGTAAATCGGTTAAAACGTTCTCCGATGATTTCGTTCTGTATTCTCATCCAGAGCGCCTGATAGGACTTGATTCCGGCATTTTCATGATCCAAAAGTTCTCGGTCAAAAGCGAAAATAAACATAATATGGCGCAGACTGTCAATATCATCAATCAATTGGCGAATGCTTTCATAGGTATCTTCCCGCTTGAGTTTTGTGTAATGGAGAGGTTCCAAACTGGATTTATTTAAAAGAATCTCCAAATTGTCTACGGTAACCAGCAGACCGGAATATCCGGCCAGTCGAACCACCTCGGTCAGGGAACGCAGCATGTGCCGCGCATTAAACTTCGTAATCTTACAAGGGGAAAGTCCCAGTGCGCGTAGAGAAGAAAGCTTGACGCTTTTTTCACCGGAAATCCAAGCCAACAGTAATTCTCCGCTCTGCTCTTCCAAAATCGGATGACCCAAAAGACCGCCGGTTAGGAGACAGCAGGCAATTGCAAAATTATTATCAATCAGAGGGTTATCCAAAAACAGCTTTTTTAGCAGGAGACGAATTTCTCGCCGGGTAACCGCATCTGCTAAATCATGATCCGATAAATAATCCATCAGCGTCATATGATCCGGTATCTCGTGATAATCAAAACCCAATTCCGCAATAATCGTTCGGCTGCATCCCTTTAAACATTGCAGGATATCAGCTTGTCGTAAAATTTCCACATAGACTTCTTTGAAATCATGCATCCAGATATCTCTGGCAGAAAAGTGAACGGTAATATAGTTTTCCTGTGCTGCGGTGAAGGAAAAAAGGTTCAACAGATGGGTTTTACCACAGCCGGTTCGTCCTGTGACGAATTTGATTTTACTGCCGCCTTTTTTGATATATTCCTGTAAATATTTTTCCTTCCAAAAGTCAGTAATAAAATCAATCCCTTCTGATAATTCACACAGTAAGTCTTGATTATCCGGGGCTTGTCCATTGCGCAGCAAAGAAAAGGCTGCTGTTTCTGTATTCTCCATCGTGGAGGTCCTCCTGTCTGTGCGTGTCATTCCAATCAACTGTAAAATCGGATGGTGGACAGATACTGTTCGCGTCCGTTCAGATCCAGAATCCGAATCGATTTACTGCCCATGCGGCTGGGACCAAACTGCAGATGTCTTCCGTCTTTAATTTCTCGAATTCCGGAGGAATAGAGTCTGGCCAAATCAAAGGCATAACTTTGCTGATCATAGTCTTTCCGAAAACGTCCCATGGGTGCCAGCAATTTGTATAAATTGACGAGATATAAATCTCCATCTGCGGGTTTTCCTCGTTTCAGTGCATCTAAATCATATACCTCGGCGAGTTCATTGGCAAAAGTCTGGGCATTAAACGATGCACGCAACAGCTTGTCTTGTCCGACTTTTACCTTCTTCACAAAGCTGGCAGGTCGTGTACACGGCAGTCTTTTTTTGTCGATATAGATGTCTTGGTTCTCGGAGTCAAATCTAATTTTATATGGAAACATCTCATAGATTGGAAATTCTCCTTTTACATCGACGGCATTTTCTTTACAGTAAGACAGCATCTGCTCGACAAAGGAACCTTCTTCAAAATATTTTTTGGAATCAAATGCTTCTTCTAGCTGCTTGATCTCGGATAATATGCGTGTCTGTTCACCGGAAGCGGCCTGCATCGCTTCCATATCTTTGGAAAAGCTTTTTAAATCGCCATCCTCCATATCTTTTCCGATGGATTTTTGCAATTTAGATAGAACAACCATTCTATCTTTTAACTCTTTTTCCAGCAGTTGATAACTTTGATATAAATCTTCAAAATTCATAGGATACCTCATTCTTTTATAGTGGTAGAATCAATTACCTTGACTCTCATGAGTATACTGGAATTATGGAATAAATTCAATAAATTTCCAACGTTTTTTTGATTTATTCTTTTTTCAGATCTTAAATGTAGAAATATGGCTGTGATATGCTATACTAGGCTCATATCGATTGGCGAATGAGGTCTATTTATGAGTTTTCAATTATATCCTTGGCAGACAGAATGCCTGCAGATATGGCAACAGCATCATGGGCATGGCATCGTAAACGTAGTCACCGGTGCGGGGAAGACGATGCTGGCTCTTGCAGCCATAAAAACATTAGAAACAGAAAATGCGGCACCGTTGCGTGTGAAAATCATTGTCCCCAAAACTTTTATGGTCTCACAGTGGAGTGCGGCTATGTTGGCTGATCAAAATTTTTTAAGACCTGACCGCGGAGAGATTGGATATTATTATGGTTTGCAGAAAGATGCCCCCGATTGTAAATACATGATTTATGTCATCAATTCCGCTAGGTATAGTTTGGCTCGTCATATTAGCGAGGATTTCAATCGGGGATATTCGGTTCTGCTGATTGCAGATGAATGTCATCATTATGCCAGTCAGGAGAATAAAAAAATCTTTGATTTTCTTCCTATGCGGGAGAATCGGATGGCGCACTACTATTCGTTGGGGTTATCTGCGACCCCCCAAGTATCCGGATATGATACGGTATTAGTGCCGGCACTGGGAACCGAAATCTATCAATATGGCTTTCAGGCAGCCGTAGCGCAGCGCACGATTCGAAATTTTGCGATCTTTCATATCGCTCTGCATTTTTCAGGGGAAGAAAAGGCAGAGTATGAAGAGATGAGTGATAAACTTAATATTGCCATGGCTAGTTTGAAAAAAGCCTGCCCTTACCTCAATGGCTTGGAGGGCAATCGATTCTTCGGAATGCTCAATCAACTGGCCAATAGTACGGTTTCCGGGAATACTGCGGCTTATGCCCGGTCGGTACTCCTTCTTTCTTACCAACGCAAGGGAATTGTGTATTCTGCAGAAACCAGAATAAGCTGTGCATGCAAACTGATTGAAAACATGCCGCCTCATTCTAAAATCATGATCTTTGGAGAGCGTATTTCGCAGGCAGATCGTCTGTTTGCGTGTTTGGCAGAACAGTATCCCAATCAGGTGGGGCGCTATCATTCCAATATGGAAGCACAGGCACAGAAAAATACCATTGAGCGTTATCAAAATGGCGAAATCCGCATCTTGGTATCTTGTCGTGCATTGGATGAGGGCTTTAATATTCCGGCAACTCACATTGGGATTGTACTTTCCTCTGCGTCTATAGAACGCCAGCGGATTCAGCGTTTGGGGCGTATCCTACGCCGAACCCACGACACGGATCCGGCCAGTCTTTATTACTTATATGTGGAAGATTCTTCGGAAGAGGATTCCTTTTTTTCAACTGAAATTGAAAATTCCACATCTTTATATCTATCCTATTCACAGGAAATGAATCGTTTCTCCCATCCGGCTTATGAAGAGCGGGCAGAGAGGGCGATGCAGTATTTTGAGCAACAGAGTCTGGATGGTGCGGCGCTCTTGGAGGTTAAAAAATGTCTGGAGCGGGGCATGCTGCTCCCCGATTGGACTCTTGGGGAGGCAACGTGCCGCGATAAGATACGAGATGCAACATCGACCGAAATGCGTAATTATTGGATTTGTATGCAGCAAATGCAAGACTATTTACAGTGTGATCAACATGATGTATAATAGTGAAAAGGAGTCGATA
>JAVXIV010000156.1:0-5232 GCA_036785645.1 Hungatella sp. | reverse complement strand
GCAAGATGGCGAAGTATACCTTGAGATACCTGTATGAGAAAGGTGCGGAGATTGTAGGCGCTATTGATGTGAATCCGGAAGTAGTTGGTATGGACGTGGGCGATTATGCCGGACTGGGTGTCAAGCTGGGAGTCACCATTCAGAAGGATGCAGATGCGGTCTTGGATGGGTGCGATGCCAACATTGCGGTTGTGACGTTATTTAGCTTTATGGATGATGTCTACCCTTATTTTGAAAAATGTATTTCCAGAGGAATTAACGTGATCACGACCTGTGAGGAAGCGATTTATCCTTGGACCACTGCTTCTGTGCTGACCAACCAATTAGATTTATTGGCAAAAGAAAACGGATGTACCATAGTAGGAAGCGGCATGCAGGATCTCTACTGGATCAACATGGTCGGCTGTGTTGCGGCAGGTGTACACCGTATTGACCGTATTGAGGGTGCAGTAAGCTACAATGTAGAGGATTATGGTCTGGCACTGGCGCAGGCTCATGGATCGGGTCTCACACCGGCAGAATTTGAAGAAAAGATTGCACATCCGGTTACTTTGGAACCGGCTTATGTATGGAATTCCAACGAAGCACTTTGCAGTAAGATGGGTTGGACGATCAAGTCTCAATCACAGAAATGCGTGCCTTATTTCTATGATCAGGATTTGTACTCTGCTACGCTGGGAACTACTATTCCAAAAGGTAACTGTATTGGTATGAGTGCCGTGGTGACGACGGAGACCTTCCAGGGACCGGTGATTGAGACACAGTGCATCGGCAAAGTATATGGACCGGATGACGGCGATATGTGTGATTGGAAGATCATCGGTGAGCCGGATACCACATTCTTTGTACAAAAACCGGCTACGGTAGAACATACCTGCGCGACGATCGTAAATCGGATTCCCAGCGTTTTGAATGCACCTGCCGGTTATATAACGGTGGAAAAACTGGAACCTGCCACTTACTTGGCATATCCCATGCAGATGTATTTAAATGAATAGATTTGCTCACGAAAGGCTTCCGATTTCTGCGGAAGCCTTTTCCATAGCCAAAGAAAAAAGAGCTGTTTTTGGCTTAGTCGTTGTTTTTTGGAGGGCTTAGTTATATAATGACTAAGTAACTGTCTGTAAGCGGATCATCCAAAGCAGTTACAAAATAATCTGAGATATTAGAGGAGTAAAACCATGAATAAAGTCAGAACAAGATATGCCCCAAGCCCGACCGGAAGAATGCATGTGGGCAATTTAAGAACGGCATTATATGCATACCTGATCGCCAAGCACGAGGGTGGAGATTTCTTGCTTCGCATTGAAGATACCGATCAGGAACGTTTTGTGGAAGGCGCTACGGAGATCATTTACCGCACTTTAGAAAAGACGGGTTTGATTCATGATGAAGGACCGGACAAAGACGGGGGAGTGGGTCCTTATGTACAGAGCGAACGTCAGGCATCCGGAATTTATCTGGAGTATGCCAAGAAGCTGGTAGAAAAAGGTGAAGCTTATTATTGCTTTTGTACACAGGAGAGATTGGATTCCTTAAAGCAGATGGTAGATGGGCAGGAGATCATGGTTTATGATAAACGTTGCCTGCATTTGACCGAGGAAGAAATCAAAGCCAATTTAGCAGCGGGCATGTCCTATGTGATTCGCCAGAATAATCCAACGGAGGGAACGACAACCTTTCATGACGAGATCTATGGAGATATTACGGTTGACAACGCAGAGCTGGATGATATGGTGCTGATCAAATCCGATGGCTATCCGACCTATAATTTTGCAAATGTGGTAGACGACCATCTGATGGGAATCTCCCATGTGGTGCGAGGCAATGAATATTTATCTTCTTCCCCCAAATACAACCGTCTTTATGACGCGTTTGGATGGGAGGTGCCGGTTTATGTGCACTGTCCTCTGATCACCAATGAAGAACATAAAAAATTAAGCAAGAGAAGCGGACATGCTTCCTATGAGGATCTGATTGAGCAGGGATTTTTATCCGAGGCTGTCGTGAATTATGTAGCACTGTTAGGCTGGTCACCGGAGGATAATCGGGAGATCTTTTCCTTGGAGGAATTGGTGACGGACTTTAATTATCGTCATATGAGTAAATCACCGGCTGTATTTGATGTCACGAAATTAAAGTGGATGAATGGCGAATATATGAAAGCCATGGATTTGGATCATTTCTATGAGATGGCAGAGCCTTATCTAAGACAAGTGATCCATAAAGATTTGGATCTAAGGAAGATCGCAGGTATGGTAAAAACCAGAATTGAGGTTTTTCCGGACATTGCAGAGCAGATCGACTTCTTTGAAACCTTGCCGGAGTATGATACGGCGATGTATGCCCACAAGAAGATGAAAACTACGGAGGCGACATCGCTTAAGGTATTGCAGGAGATTTTGCCGCGCTTAGAGGAACAGGAAGATTTTGGCAACGACGCGCTTTATACGCTGCTTTCTGCTTACGTGGAGGAAAAAGGCTGCAAGACCGGCTATGTGATGTGGCCGATTCGCACTGCAGTTTCCGGAAAACAGATGACACCGGCCGGTGCTACGGAGATCATGGAAGTGCTTGGAAGGAAAGAATCACTTGCGAGAATTCAAAAAGGAATTGAACGTTTGAGTACAAAATAAGTAACTGTTCAGAGGGGGCATATTCTTGCACGTTCTTCGAACGTACAAGAATCATCGGAGATTCCTCCGATGTGAAAATAGCTGTAAAAAGCAGCTTACAAGCAAGTTTGACGCTGCTTTCCACAGCTATTTTTCCGCCCTCTGAATAGTTAGCAAAATAATAGGATTAGGTACGCACAATATGGCATTTCATGAAGCACAGTTAGAGGCCATCCGACATCAGGATGGTCCCATGATGGTTCTTGCCGGACCCGGTTCCGGCAAGACTACCGTCATCACACAACGAACAAAATATTTGATTGAAATGTGCGGAGTGGATCCGTCCAAAATTCTGGTGATCACCTTTACGAGGGCGGCTGCCAGAGAGATGCAGGAACGGTTTGAACGGTTGATGGAGGGCAAATTGGTTCGCGTCAATTTTGGGACTTTTCACTCTGTATTTTTTATGATTTTAAAATATGCATATCGTTATACGGCAGCCAATATAGCCAGAGATGATCAGCGTATTCAATTTTTGCGGGAATTGATGGAACGGCAAGAGCTGCAGGTAGAAGATGAACAGGAATTTATCACTTCTATTTTGGGAGAAATCAGCTCGGTTAAGGGCGAGATGATCAATTTGGAGCATTATTATGCCAAGAATTGTTCAGAAGAAATCTTTAAAGGACTTTATGATGGTTATGAGGATAAAATGCGTAAGGCAAACCTTATTGATTTTGATGATATGTTGGTGATGTGCCATGATCTATTTGTGCAACGCAGGGATATCCTGGAGGCATGGCAGAAGAAATATCAATATATTTTAATTGATGAATTTCAAGACATTAATTTGATACAATATCGGATTATCCGTATGATGGCAAAACCGCGGGACAATTTATTTATTGTGGGAGATGACGATCAGTCTGTTTATCGTTTTCGTGGTGCGAAACCGGAGATTATGTTGGGCTTCGGAAAGGATTATCCGGAGACCAAGACCGTGCTTCTGGGGAAAAATTATCGCTCTACTCAGGAGATCGTAGCGGCATCGCTCTGCTTGATTGCACATAATCAGAAACGCTATCAGAAACAGATTACCACAGAAAAAGGATCCGGACGACCGGTTGTTACATGCGGACTGCAGGATCCGCAAGAAGAAACCATGCAGATCGTATTGGAGATTCAAGGTTATGTACAGGCGGGTTACCGATTACAGGATATTGCGGTTCTATACCGCACCAATCTAACCCCCAGGCTTCTGGTTGAAAAATTGATGGAATATAATATTCCGTTTTCTATGAAGGATGCCTTGCCCAATCTCTATGAGCATTGGATTTCTCAGAATATCTTAGCCTATATCCGCGCAGCACATGGGGATCTTAGCCGAAGCAATCTTTTACAAATCATCAATCGTCCCAACCGTTATATCAGCAGAGACAGTCTTATGGAAGCCACCGTATCTTGGGAACAGGTGAAATCATTTTACCAAGATAAGAACTGGATGGTGGAGCGGGTGGAACAGCTGGAATATGATTTGAACATGCTTTCCAATATGCCTCCGGTAGCAGCGGTCAACTATATTCGCAAGGCGGTGGGATATGATGATTACTTAAAAACTTATGCAGGGTTTCGCAGGATGAAGCCGGAGGAGCTTTTGGAGATTCCGGATCAATTAAAAGAAAGCAGTGCAGGATTCAAGACCATGGACGCATGGTTTGCCCATATGGTGGAATATAAAGAGCAGTTAAGGCAGCAGATGCAGAGCCGTGACCGCAAAGTGGAAGGGGTATCTCTGATGACCATGCACAGTGCTAAGGGGTTGGAGTTTCCTATTGTTTATCTGATGGATGCCAATGAGGGAATCACACCCCACCGCAAGGCGATGCTGGATGCGGATATCGAGGAAGAACGGCGGATGTTTTACGTAGCTATGACGAGAGCGAAAGAACGTCTGCACGTTTATTATGTAAGAGAGCGCTATGGAAAGAAGCAGGATATCTCCAGATTTATACCGGAATATCTGGGACAGGCAAGGAGAAAATAAGATGGCAGGCTGTATTCATATTTATTGCGGAGACGGAAAAGGCAAGACCACCGCGGCGATTGGCTTGGCCGTGCGGGCGGCCGGGCGGGGGCAGCGTGTACTGATTGCCCGTTTCCTGAAAACGGACGATTCCGGTGAGGTGCTGTCCTTGGCACTGATTCCACAGATCACCCTATTGTCTTGTGAAAAAGCCTTTGGATTTTACCGGCAGATGACGGATATACAGAAAGCAGAAGCGGCAGATTACTATCAAAGTCTGCTCTTAGAGGCTTGTGAAAAGGCATCCACAGATTCCTACCGTTTGCTGATTCTGGATGAGATTTTGGCGGTCTGTCATTATGGCTTGGTTCAGTCCCGGGCTTTACTTGATTTCTTGAAGAAGAAACCCAAAGATTTGGAAGTGGTTTTGACCGGAAGAAATCCTTCTGATGAGCTTTTAGAAGCGGCGGACTATGTATCGGAGATTCAGAAGAAGAAGCACCCATATGATCGTGGAATCGGCGCGCGAGAAGGCATTGAATATTAGAAAAGTCCTTGATTTTCTGTTCATCTTTTGGTAGAGTGAAGATGAGG
>JAVXIV010000155.1:0-5266 GCA_036785645.1 Hungatella sp. | reverse complement strand
CCAATATTTATTTGACCCTGCGATCTCAGGCTTCCGTTCCTGTTCATAGTCCAAGCTGATCAGCGTCAAACCTCTGGCAGGCATCTTCGGACCCGCCAAGGTGCGATCTTTCCCATCAATGATCTCTTCCACATGTGCGGGTGAATAAACACCCATCCCAACTTTCAGCAGCGTTCCGGCAATGATCCGAACCATATTGTATAGGAATCCACTGCCGCTCACGCGAATCCGGATCAAATCATCTGTCTTTTTTACATTCAAGCTGTAAATATTGCGCACGGTCTCTTCCACTTGGGCATGAATCGTACAAAAGCTCTTAAAATCGTGTTCTCCCAAGAAATATGCAGCAGCTTCCTGCATCTTCTCCACATCCAGTGGAACATAGCAAAAATGAGAATAGAGACGTTTGGTTGGCAGCTCAATCTTGCGGTTCAGAATTCGGTATTCATAAGTCTTCACACAATTTTGTTTTCTGGGATGCCAGTCCGGCATCACCTCTTCCGAATGTAAAATGCGAATATCATCCGGCAATCTTTGATTCAGGGCAAAGCAGATCTTGTCTGCGGGCATTCGGTTTTCTGTATCAAAAACAGCCACATTTCCCTCCGCATGAACGCCGGAATCCGTACGGCTGGCACCGATGACCGCAATTGGCTCTTTCAATAGGCTTGTCAGCTTTTTATTGAGAATCTCTTCGATTGTAATTCCATTGGGTTGTATTTGCCACCCACAGTAATTCGTACCATCATACGCAATGATTAGCTTGACCCTTTTCATAGCCGATCCTTTCTATAACCAAACTCTCGCTGCGGCAATCATGGCGAGATAAAAGGCATAACTTAGGTATGCCAATCCGTCGCGCAACCGATAATGCAGCGGTTTCATCTTCGTTCGCCCTTCTCCGCCCCGATAACATCTGGCTTCCATCGCCATCGCCAGATCCGTAGCTCTGCGAAATGCCGAGATAAATAAGGGTACCAGCAGTGGCACCATGCTTTTTGCTTTCTGAATCAGATTGCCGCTCTCGAAATCAGCCCCTCGAGCCATCTGTGCTTTCATGATCTTATCCGTCTCTTCAATTAAAATAGGAATAAAACGCAGGGCAATCGACATCATCATGGAAACCTCATGAATCGGAACTTTGATCTTTTTTAAGAAGCCCAAACTCCGTTCCAAGCCATCTGTAAGCTCATTGGGTGTTGTCGTCAGCGTCATGATGGAAGATCCCACAACCAGGTACATAAGGCGCAGACCCATAAAGCATGCCATACGCACGCCTTCTCTGGTGATCTTTAGAAAGCCTAAAGATACCAAGACTTCCCCCTCTGTCAGAAATAGATTGAAGCTGACACTGATCAATAACAGAAAAACCACAGCCTTCAGTCCGCGTACCATAAAGGAAAAGGGCACATGGGACAAGCGAATTGCCAAAATCAAGAATACAGTTGCCACCACATAAGTACCTAGGTTATTCGCTAAAAATAAGGATATCATAAATACCATCGTTCCAAACAGCTTCGTTCTTGGATCCAGTCTATGCAGAAGCGAATCCACCGGATAATATTGTCCTAATGTAATATCTCTAATCATATAGTCCTACTTCCCTAACAGGTTTAAGATCGCCCTCTTCGCTTCTTCTACGGTTGTAATATCCGCATCAATCGGAACTCCCCGTTCCCGTAATTCATGCACGATGTAGGTAATCCTCGGAGCAGCCAAACCCATCGTCTCCAATTCCTTATAATGTTCAAACACTTCTCTGGGTGTTCCGTCGTAGACCTTCTCGCCATGATTCATCACGATGATGCGATCCGCGTATCTGGCGATATCTTCCATACTGTGAGAAACTAAAATGATGGTCATTTTCTGTTTTTCATGCAATTGCAGGATCTGATCCAGAATCTCATCCCGGCCTCTGGGATCCAAGCCTGCCGTTGGTTCATCTAAAATCAGCACCTCCGGATTCATCGCCAATACACCGGCAATAGCGGCTCTGCGCTTTTGTCCGCCTGAGAGTTCAAAAGGGGATTGCTCCCAGAATTTTTCTTCCAGTCCAACTAGCTGCAGTGCTTTTGTTGCCCGTTCCTTTATGATCTCTTTTGAAAGCCCTAGATTTTTGGGTCCATAGCATACATCCGTAAATACATCGACTTCAAACAGTTGATGCTCCGGATACTGAAAAACCAGACCCACCTTACTTCTTAACTCCTTTAGGCTATATCCCGGACTGTAGATATCAATTCCGTTATAGTAAATAGTTCCACGATTCTGTTTGATGAGTCCATTCAGATGTTGGATCAAGGTGGATTTTCCGGATCCCGTATGACCAATCAAACCCACAAACTGTCCGTCCGGAATCTCAAAGCTCACGTCCTTTATGGCATACTGTTCCAATGCAGTACCCTCTCCATAAATATAGGTCAAATCTTCCACTTTTATCGACATGTTATTCTCCTGTCCCTTGCGTAATATGCCCGGGAAAACGCTGTGCAAACAACGGAAGCAAGCTCTGCATCAATTCTTTCTGAGACAGGATCCCTTTAGGAAGATCCACTCCCGCTTCCCGCAGCTCATATGCTAATTCCGTCACCTGCGGTACATCCAGACGGTAAGCTTTGAGTTCTCGTACTCTGGAAAAGATCTCCCTCGGAGTTCCGTCCATCACAATTTTACCATCATTCATCACCACAATGCGATCTGCATGAACTGCCTCTTCCATATAATGCGTAATCAAAAGAACCGTGATTCCTTCTCTTTTATTCAGTTCCCGCACGGTTTTAACCACTTCGCTTCGCCCATGGGGATCCAGCATCGCGGTCGGTTCGTCCAGTATGATGCACTCCGGTCGCATCGCCATCACCCCGGCAATCGCCACGCGCTGCTTCTGTCCACCGGATAATTTGTTGGGAGATCGATAGCGATATGCCATCATGCCTACCGCTTCTAAGCTTTCATCGACACGCTTCCAGATCTCTTCCGTAGGAATTCCAATATTTTCCGGACCAAACCCCACATCCTCTTCTACCACATTGCCAATGATCTGGTTGTCCGGATTTTGGAATACCATGCCCGCTTTTTTGCGAATTTCCCAGATCTGATCCTCATCTGCAGTACTCATCCCCGATACCACAACCGTACCATCTGTGGGTGTCAAAATCCCATTGAGTTGTTTGGCAAACGTAGATTTACCGGAACCATTGTGTCCCAAAATTGCCACAAAGCTTCCCGCTTCGATCTCCAGATCCATGCCATCAATCGCCCGGTTTACTTCTTCTATATTCTCTTCTTCATCTCTTCGGACATAGTCGAAGATCAGTTTACTCGCTTTAATAATTCCCATCCCAGACCCTTCTCTTCTCATTTCTCATATGCCTTTCAATTCTAGATGAATTTTTCAAAACAGTCAAGGAAAAAAAAGAGAACGACCAGAGTCGTTCTCCCACGTCTATCGATTGCAGCGCCCACGTGCATCAAGGACATAGCCATCTATGGTTGTATTGGCTGCCATACTGCCATCACTGTTCATATAATACCACTGATTCGGTTCTGCCTGGATCCAGCCAACTGCCATCGCACCATTCGGTTGCAAGTAATACCAAACTCCATTCCGTTCTAACCAACCGGTCTGCATCACACCCTCATCATTGCAGTAGTACCAGAGATTGTTGATCTGATTCCAACCGGCCACCGCATAACCATCGTCATTAAAGTAATACCATTTCGACGAGATCTTATGCCAACTTGCCTGCACATAGTTGCCATCCGCCATCTGGTACTTTATTCCCGATTGAAAAGAGCGAAAATGTCCGTCGGTATCTCCCATATTAGTAGGTGTCTGATACTCTGATTCCATCCATTCACTCGCGGTATAGCTCTGCTTGTCCGATGCGGTTTTGGGTATCGCACGTACCGCGAAAAAATAGGCTCGATCATTCTTCAAGTATTCCACGCAATCCACATAGCTCGTGTCGACGCGAAGGGTCTTGATCACTCGGTCATCTTCATACAGCTTGACTTCGTACTCTTTAGCCTTATCCACCTTTTCCCAGCGTGCAACCGTCATGCTAGACCACCAGACACCCTCAGGTGCCGCATAGGGTTCTCTCGCAAAGGCCGTGATACTAAGTAACACACTCAAACACACCGTAACTATTCCAATCCGAAAAAAACTGCTTCTTTTATGTCCTGTCCTCTTCATCCTGCTCGCCCTCCCGATATGATCTTATTTTTTCCAGATTCCATTCTCATCGATCCTAAAGCTGTCAACATAAGTATTGGTCGCTCTATATCCTGCCTGCGGATAAAAATAATACCAGTTATCATCTACTTTATGCCAACCCTCAACCATCGCCCCGGTGGAGTCCATATAGTAAATTTTATCGGTCATTTGAACCCAGCCTTTGCACATCGCACCTTCGATCCCCTGTGGTGATGGATTCAAATAGTACCACTTCTCGCCGCCCTTGATCCAACCGGTCTGCATATCTCCGGTTTCTTTCAGAAAATAAGTCTGACCATTTTTATTCTGCCATCCGGTCAGCATCTTTCCGTCTTTATCAAACAGATACCATTTATCTTTCAGCTTCAGCCAAGAATCTTTCTGATAGGTAGAATCCGGGTAACGGTAATACCAGACTGCATCTTGCAAAATCCAGCCAACCTGACCGGTAGGAGAAACACCACTTCCGTTGTCATCGGTCTGCCCACTGCCATCCGATACCGATTCCGCACCCACATAAACCTCATCCGATACAACCCATTCACTCTTAGTTCCGTATTTCTTCGCCGCTTCCGTCTTGGGAACGGTACGGATTTTAAAATGATAAGTACCGGCTTTTGTCATATAAGGATAAAAATTATAAGAAGTGCCTTCATATGCTTCCAATCGCTTCTTAACAGAGCTTCCGTGATAGAGATAAACATCATAGGCTCCGGATGCAAAGTCCTTGTTCTCACTATACATGGACCAAACGGCATTGCCATAGCCGGATCCTTTCCAGTATGCCTCGTCCGGTGCCAGATACTGTCCTTTTACACCGTTCAACTTTACGATAACTGCCAACTCACCATTACTTTTATTGGCTGAGACAAAAGTACCGCCTTTAATCGTGATATTATTCGCACTATAACTGCCTCGAAATGCATAATCATAGTGATCGTCGTATCCCGGGTTCAAATAGATCTTCATCTTCAATTCTTCCCCGATTCCAACCTTTTTGGTGGTAGAAGAATACCACTCCGCTCCACTAACCTGATATTTGGTCGA
>JAVXIV010000154.1:0-5371 GCA_036785645.1 Hungatella sp. | reverse complement strand
TGGTCGTGATTCCTGCTAATCTTAACTCGATTGGGAGTCTCGACTGTAGGGTTTGGTTTAAACGTTCTACACGGCCCTTTGCCTGTGGTATACTGCTTGATTCCAATTCGACACCAAGCTGATGACATGCGTAGGCGAACTGTGTGTAAGTATCCTCATCGAGAGATGGGGAATTTTTCTTTTTATAGGTAAATACAGTACGACGGTCCGTGAGAAACTTGTAAGGAATACCATAACCGGTTAATATTTGATGAAATACATGATAATAAGCATTTAGGGTTTCTTGTGTATCAAACCATCCACCAACAATTCTGCCGGACGCATCATCAATAGCAAGATGGAGATGCCAAATAACCCCGGGAATCCACTCATACGGGGTTGCATCCATCTGAAGCAGTTCACCAAAGTAGGCAGCTCTGGGACGTCTGGAATGAGCATCTTCGACAGCTACAAGATTGGTTTGAATTGCATCGGCTTCCTTTTGGGTGTTTGCAGCTTTTTTCAATTCCTTTAAGTACTTTTTGATTCGTTTTTGCTTAGCACGGGTAACTTTAGGTGACAGGATGTATTCTGCTTCCAGTATCTTTGCCACAGAGGAAGGGGAGATGGAAATACCTTCCTGCTTTTCAAGTAATTCTGAATAGTGAGTAAAGTTGGCATCATAGTATTTCTTACGGTAAAGATCCAGAATGGTAATCTTTGTTTCATCCGGAATGGTATTGGCCGGTTTGCGTCCTTTGTTCCCATGTATAAAGTATTCTTTTCCTGATTCTTTGTATCCAACCAGCATACGGTTAACATGGCGTGAGGTACAGCCAAGTGTAAGAGCAGCTCTTTCCTTACTAGAGTCTGGATGATCTGCAAGTTCCTTGATTACTTCATATTTCTTGTATTCGTCCATTGTAAGTATAACCTTTCTGATAATAAATTCCTCCTGTCCTGAATAGATACACAGGAGTTAGTATACCATAGTTGGGACATATTCCCTTGTGGTATATAAGGACATTATCATAAACGGCTTATAATGATGGGGAAAATAAGTAAGAAATACTTGCAATGACAAGGATTCCATGCTAAAATGAATCGTTGTGAAAAATAAGAGATGGTCCTCTGTTACGTATTAAAAGTATTAAGAACATCAAACATATCAAGGAGGTTCACACGTGAACGATATTATTAAGAACATTGAAGCAGCTCAATTAAAGGCATCTGTACCGGTATTTCATGTTGGTGATACTGTAAAAGTATACAACAAGATCAAAGAAGGTACTCGCGAAAGAATCCAGATTTTCGAAGGAACCGTAATTAAGAGACAGAACGGCAGTTCCAGAGAGACTTTTACAGTTAGAAAGAACTCTAACGGTATTGGTGTTGAGAAAACTTGGCCATTACATTCCCCTTCGGTTGACAACATCGAAGTGGTTCGAAAAGGTAAAGTAAGAAGAGCAAAACTGAATTATTTGAGAGACAGAGTCGGCAAGGCAGCAAAAGTGAAAGAATTAGTAAAATAATTCTAAATGGTGAAAAGGGACAATTGAGATTGTCCCTTTCTTTAATAGGCGAGGTGTTGAAATTTGGAATTTTACCAAGCAGAGGAAACCAATAAACTAAGACGCGTGATCAATTGGATGGTAGATGTCGTTGTAGTGATCTCGCTGGCATGGTTCGCCGTATATGGATTTGGCAGCCGCGTGAACATGGCAGGACAATCTATGGTACCGATTTTGCAGTCGGACGATGTAGTTCTCATGAACCGTTTGGCTTATAATTTCCGCAGTCCCAAACGATTTGATGTGGTAGTATTTGAACGAGATGATAAAAAATCAAATGTAAAACGCGTGATTGGACTGCCCGGAGAAGTGATACAGATTAAGGGCGGTTTTATTTATATCAATGATCAGATTATGGAAACAGAAGGAAACTTAAATCGCGTATCCTTAGCCGGATTGGCAGAAAATCCGATTCAACTGGAAGATGGAGAATATTTCCTTTTGGGTGATAACCGCGACGGCAGTGAAGACAGCCGTTTTGCCAATGTGGGTAATGTAAATAAAAAACAGATTTTGGGTAAGGTATGGCTTCGCCTTTTTCCACTGATCAATTTAGATTTCATAGAATAGAGGTAGAGATGAATATACAATGGTATCCCGGGCATATGACAAAAGCTAAGCGGGCTATGAAAGAAGATATAAAACTGATTGATCTGATCATCGAAGTGGTGGATGCCAGAGTGCCATTTTCCAGCCGCAATCCGGACATCGATGAACTTGGTCAGAATAAAGCACGCTTAATTCTGCTTAATAAAGCGGATCTGGCAGGAGAACACTACAACGATCTCTGGGCTGAGTGGTTTCGTAAACAGGGCTGCCATGTGATTAAAGTCAATTCAAAAAGTGGTGCAGGACTCAAGCAAATCAATCCGATTGTGCAGGAAGCCTGCAAAGAGAAAATTGAACGAGACCGGAGAAGGGGGATTTTGAACCGTCCGGTGCGGGCGATGGTAGTGGGTATCCCCAATGTAGGAAAGTCTACTTTTATCAATTCCTTTGCCGGAAAAGCCTGCACCAAAACCGGCAATAAACCGGGAGTTACCAAGGGAAATCAGTGGATTCGTTTAAATAAAAATCTGGAACTTTTGGATACCCCCGGAATCTTATGGCCTCGGTTCGAGAATCAAAAGGTAGGACTGCGACTTGCATTTATTGGATCGATCAACGATGAGATTCTCAACAAAGAAGAACTTGCGTTGGAACTTTTGAAGTTTTTACTGAGTCATTATTCCGGAATTATGGTGGAACGGTATCAATTGGAGACGGAAGATCCTTTGGAAGCGCTGCAGCAGATTGCCAAGATTCGCTCTTGTTTGGCAAAAGGCAATGAGTTAGATCTTCTGAAAGCATCGGCACTGTTGATTGACGATTTTCGCAGTGGAAAATTAGGCAGAATTACGTTGGAGTTTCCGCCCAATGAGGCTTAGTGATGAAAAAAGAACTTCTGAAATTTGTACGCTATCTCTTGGGAACCGTGGTACTGGCGATATTGATTGTAAGCTTTTGGATTCAGAAGGTAGATATTTATGGTGTTTCTATGAAACCTACCCTGTCGGAAGAAGATCTTTTATTTGTGGATAAGATGATTTATCGATTTATGAAACCGGAGCGTTTTGATGTCATTGTATTTGATTATCGTTATCGGAAAGAACAGTATTACATTAAAAGAATCATTGGTTTACCCGGAGAGACTATTCAGATTTGCGGTGGTCAAATCTGGGTAGATGGTAGTTTATTAGAAGAAATTTATGGAAAGGAACCGATTGCGGATCCGAAACGTGCAGCTTTACCGATTACTTTGGGAGAAGATGAGTATTTTGTGTTGGGTGACAACCGCAACGACAGTTCTGACAGCCGAGATTCGGATATTGCCGATATTAAGCGAGACCAGATCATTGGAAAATTATCCATGAAGATGTGGCCGATGGAGAGAGTATAGCCTATGAAACCCTTAGCAGGAGAAAAATTAAAGCAGGAGTTGGAACGCTTAGAACAGATGAGAGAGTATGAATATACTTATGAAGCCTGCGCTGCAATCTGTGGGATAGACGAAGCCGGCCGAGGACCTTTGGCGGGACCGGTGGCAGCCGGAGCTGTCATTCTCCCAAAAGATTGCCAAATTCTATTTTTAAATGATTCCAAAAAGCTTTCGGAGAAAAAACGAGAATTATTATTTGAGGAAATTAAAGAAAAAGCCATCAGCTTTGGGGTCGGAATTGTGGGGCCGCAGCGCATTGATGAAATCAATATTTTACAGGCGACCTATGAAGCGATGCATCTGGCAGTTTCACAGCTTTCGGTCACTCCGGATCTCTTGCTCAACGATGCAGTCATCATACCGGGACTTTCCCTGCCGCAGATCCCAATTATAAAAGGAGATGCCAAAAGCGTATCGATTGCAGCCGCCAGTATCTTAGCCAAAGTGACCAGAGACCACATGATGATGGAATATGATCATTTGTTCCCGGAATATGGATTTGCGAAGCACAAAGGCTATGGAACCGCAGCGCATATAAAAGTACTGCGCGAAATCGGTCCTTGCCCAATTCACAGAGCTACCTTTATCAAGCATTTTTGGGAGGTTACGTGAAACCATTAGAAAATAAACGAACCATTGGCAGCTGTTATGAGAATCTGGCAGCTGCTTTTTTGGAAGAACAGGGTTATGAGATTTTGGAACGGAATTATCGGGATCGTCGAGGTGAGATCGATCTGATTGCCCGCGATGGAAGATATCTGGTATTCATAGAAGTAAAATATCGAAAAAATATGAAAAAAGGCTATCCGGAAGAAGCAGTCACCCCTACGAAACAACAGCATATTCATCGTACGGCTGAGTACTATCTTTATCGTCATGCATACGAAGAAGCCCTACCCTGTCGTGTTGTTGTTGTGAGTATTTTGGGAGATGAGATTAGCTTGATTCAAGATGCATTTTAATAGAAATAAAGGGGTAACAAGATGGATTTAAACTGGAAGAAAAAGAATGATTCCGAAGAACTCATGGATGTGGAGAGAGCCGGTGTACCCTATCTGATCTTTCCGGCATTGGAAGAAACCGGTTTGGTGTCACACGGTTTTTCTACACGTCTGGGAGGTGTAAGCGAAGGAAAATTCTCTGCGATGAATTTCACGTTCACCCGAGGGGATGATCCGGAACATGTGCGGGAAAATTATCGCCGTATGGCGAAAGCCTTAGGTGTGGATGCCAATCGTATGGTGCTGTCTTATCAAACACATACCACTCATATTCGCAGAATAACCGAAGAAGATGCCGGCAAAGGAATCATAAAAGAACGGGACTATCAAGATGTGGATGGGATGATCACCGATATTCCCGGAATTACGCTTGTGACGTTTTATGCAGACTGCGTTCCCTTGTATCTGTTGGATCCGGTACATCGCGCGATTGGCCTCAGTCATTCGGGGTGGCGCGGTACGGTGGGGCGTATGGGGCGGCAGACCATAGAGGCTATGAAACATGCATATGGTACTTGTGCACAGGATCTGATTGTTTGCATCGGTCCAAGTATCTGTCAGGATTGTTTTGAAGTGGGGGAAGAGGTTGTAGAAGAGTTTCACCATGCTTTCCGGAGAGAATATTGGGAACGGCTAGTGCGATCCGGATGGGAAGACCGATTCCAGTTAGACCTATGGGAAGCGAACCGGATCATCTTTCTGGAAGCAGGGGTAAATCCCGCCAATATTCACGTCACCAACCGTTGTACCCACTGCAATCCGGAGCTGTTGTTTTCCCATCGAACCTGTGGGAACGAGAGAGGCAATCTGGCGGCATTTCTTTGCTTATCAGAATATCCGAT
>JAVXIV010000153.1:0-5382 GCA_036785645.1 Hungatella sp. | reverse complement strand
GCTTCCCGATTCAATCTGCTCGTATACCTGTTCCACTGCCCGTCGGACTCCGAAACAAAAACCTGCGGTCTTGGCTACCGTCACCTGCATGGTTTCACCTCTAACCCATGCTCCTTGGCAATACGAATAATTGCATCAATCACCTGTCCGATTGTCAGATCTGAGCTATCCAGCAAAATTGCATCCTCTGCCTGTTGGAGCGGAGCAATCTCCCGATGCATATCCCGCTCGTCCCTCTCTTTGATATCTTGCTCAATTTCTGCCAAACTACACATCTGCCCCTTTTCCATCAGTTCTTTATGGCGACGAAGCGCACGAACCTGACTGCTTGCTGTCAAATAGATCTTAACATCTGCATCGGGAAGCACACAAGTTCCGATATCCCTTCCATCCATGACCACATCCGAAGTCCGAGCCAGCTCTCTCTGGAGTTCCAGTAGCTTTTGCCGCACCGGAGCATAAACCGAGGATGCCGATGCCATATTTCCCACTTCTTCCGTCCGAATGAGCCCCGAAACATCTTCTCCATTGAGCAGTACTTGCTGTACCCCCTCCTGATAACGAATCGAGATCACCAGATCTCCGCAAGCTTTTATAATGGCAGATTCTTCCGGTTTTGTGATTCCCTGACGAAGAAAGAAAAGTGCCATTGCCCGATACATCGCACCGGTATCCACATAAATAAATCCCAATTTTACCGCAACAGCTTTTGCAATTGTACTTTTTCCCGCACCTGCCGGACCGTCAATTGCAATATTATAGGTCTTTGACATCTGATTTCCCCTTTCCTTTATACATATTCAATATGGGATCCGGCCGCCCATCCGGTAGACCAGGCAATCTGTAAATTAAAGCCGCCAGTCACTCCATCCAGATCCAATACCTCCCCCGCAAAATAAAGTCCCGGAAGACGTTTGGATTCCATAGTGGCCGGATTGACCTCCTTGACGGAAACCCCTCCCTGTGTGATTATGGCTTCTTTGTAGTCCCGCAGTCCGATGAGCGTCAAGCGAAAATTTTTGGTGGCTTCTATGATGCGCCCCCGTTCTTCTCTGGTAATCTCATTAATTTTTTTCTCCGGAGAGATTCCGCTTCGTTCCACCATCACCGGCACCAGTTTCGCCGGATAAAGATGAACCAATGCATTTTTAAACTGTTTGTTCGTAAATTCTTCAAAATCGCGCAAAATCCTGGCATCCAACTGTTCTACACTAAGTGCCGGTTTTAAATCAATGGATAAAATCAAGGACCGTTTCTTCAAAATGCGAGCCGCATAACTGCTTGCACTGAGTAATACCGGACCGCTGACACCGAAGTGGGTAAAGAGCATCTCGCCAAACTCCCGGTATACCTCTTTCCCGCCGTCATAGAGGGTTGCGGTGATATTCTTGAGTGCCAGTCCCTGCAGGTCCTTAACAACCGTTTCAGACGTTTCAAATGGCACTAAAGCCGGGGAACACTCCGTCACCGTATGACCGGCAGCTTTTGCAAAGCCCGGTAGAACCGGTTGTTGGGTAGGAAAGTCCTCCGGTTGCCACGATCACAGCATCCGCATCGACTTTCTCTCCTTTCTTAAGTAAGACCCCAAGGCACCTGCCCTCTCCGATCCATAACTCCTTTACTTCTTCGTGATCATGAACGGCCACCCTCAGTTCTTTGAGTCTGTGTGATAAAGCGTGAATGACATCCGATGCTTTATCGGAGACCGGAAATACACGATTGCCTCGTTCTACTTTGAGCGGGCATCCATTTTCTTCCAATAAATCCATCATATCATGATTATTAAATCCATAAAGACTGCTATATAAAAATTTGGGATTACTCACCATATTTTGAAACAAAGTCTCCATATCACAGGCATTGGTCACATTGCAGCGCCCTTTGCCTGTAATGTACACTTTTTTCCCAAGTTTCTCATTCTTCTCATAGATGTGAACCTCGTGTCCACATCCGGCTGCGGCGATCGCAGCGATCATACCTGCTGCCCCGCCGCCGATTACCACCACTTTACTCATACGTTTCTATACCTCTTATTTTAGTCTGGCTTCCAGTGCATGCACCACGGTCTCTAATACCTTCACTCTGGCATAGTATTTACAGTTTCCTTCTACTACAATCCAAGGCGCATAGGTGGTAGAAGTGCGAATCAGCATCTCATTCACTGCTTCTTCATACTGATCCCATTTCTCGCGATTTCTCCAATCCTCATCCGTGATTTTCCACTGCTTAGACGGTGTATCCATCCGCTCTTTGAAGCGCCGCTCCTGTTCATCCTTGTCAATTTGAAGCCAAAATTTCAAGACCACCGCACCGGCATTCGCCATATGGGCTTCCATCTCATTGATCTCCTGATAAGCACGTTTCCACTCATTCTCGGTGCAAAATCCTTCAATTCGTTCTACCATAACCCTACCATACCACGTCCGATCAAAGATCGCAATGTGACCGGCCTTGGGCATATTGTTCCAGAAGCGCCACAGATAATGATGCAATTTTTCAATATCATTGGGCGATGCCGTCGGATTCACCTGATAGCCTCTCGGATCCAGATGACCGGTCAGGCGCCGGATGGCACCGCCTTTACCTCCGGCATCCCATCCTTCGAAGCCCAGCACCACCGGAATGCGAAGGCGATAAAGCTCACTGTGCAAAAAAGACAGTTTCTTCTGAAGCTCGTCAATTTTCTTTTTATAGGCATCCTTGTCCAGAGTCTTGGTTAAATCAATGCCCGATAACACTCCATTTTGAAACTTATTGGGTGTAATTTCCACATGGGTGGTTTTCACATCCGCTGCCTGTTTTTTTCTCTTCTCCAATTCATAAGCAAGTCTGGAAGAAACTGCCGAAAGAATCTTCATGGCCGCATAATCTTTATCGGTCGCTTCGATGATGTTCCAAGGAGCATATTCTGTATCCGTATTCTGCAGCATTTCCTCATTAATTTTCAAATATTCATCATACGATTTGTTGCGTTTCCAATCCTGCTTCGTCACGCGCCATGCATTCTCCTTGGATTCTTCCAACTTTTTAAAGCGCTTCTTCTGTTCTTCCTTGGAAATGTATAAAAACAACTTAATGATGACCGTTCCATCATCGCTTAACTGTCTCTCAAAAGACAGGATATCCTGATAGGCTCCCGGCAGCTCCAAATCCGGAGTCTCGCCATTAAATCGATCGATCTGAACCCGACGGTACCAGCTTCTGTCGAAGATCGTGATTCTGCCTTTGGCCGGTGTCTTGATCCAAAAGCGCCACAAGAAAGGACGCATACGTTCTTCATCATTCGATTGATCACTGGCATACACCGAAAAGCCTCTCGGATCCAAAGACTGAATCAAGCGATTGATCTGAACACCTTTGCCGGATGCTCCCATCCCCTCAAAGACAATCATCACCGGGATTCCCGCATCCTTACAATCGCGCTGTAGCTGTCCCAGACGCTCTCCTTCCTCACTCATCACCTGCTTGTAAGTTTCTTTGTCTGCTTTCTTGGATAAATCAATCTTTTCTAACATATGCCTTTCCTCCTACTCAAATATCGTTGTGATTTTTGACATCAGTTCACTGATTGTAATGTGCTGCGGACACTCCTTCTCGCAGCGATGGCAATGTTTACAGGCATCGGCATGCACCGACAACCGATCATAAACTTCCTTGGCTTTTGCTTGATTATGAGAGGCCGTCATATTGTAGGCTGTAAATACCTCCGGAATGGAGATTCCGGCCGGACATGGCATACAATAAGCACAGCCGGTACAACCAACCAACGCCATTCGGTCGAAGATCTCTTTGGCTTTCTGATATTGTTTTGCTTCCTTTGGTGTCACCATCCCCACCGCACTTCTTCCGGCATAAAGTAGATTATCCTCTACCTGCTGCTCGCTTCCCATCCCACTGAGCAGGAAGCTTACTTGCGGCTGATCCCATAAAAAATCCAGTGCGTGTTCTACCGGTGATTTTTCATCCTCAAATGCCTGTGCTACATGAGGAGCTAAATTGGCCAGTTTTCCGCCTAAAAGCGGTTCCATGATGATCACACCTAAGCCATGTTCTGCCGCATAACGAAGTCCGCGGTTACCCGCCTGATAATCCAAATTGATGTAATTATGCTGAATCTGGCAGAAATCCCAATCCGGTGAAGCATCTATAATCTCTTGAAATACCTCGTATTGATCATGAAAAGAGAATCCGATATAGTGAATCTTGCCGGCTGCCTTCGCGGCTTTCATCTTGTCTAAGAGATGAAATTTCATCACTTTTTCATCCCAGCGTTCCTGATCCAAGGCATGAAGTAAGTAAAAATCCACATAATCTACATCCAATTTTTCTAACTGTTCCTCTAAAATTCGATCAAAATCTTCTTCTTGTTCGATCAGCCAAACCGGACACTTTGTCGCCAAATAGGTCTTCCCGCGATATCCGTCCTTCAATGCCTTGCCCACGACGCATTCACTGTTGCCCTGATGGTAAGGATATGCAGTATCCACATAATTGATTCCCGCGTCAATACCATGGCGAAGCATGGCAATCGCTTTCTCTTCATCAATCGTTCCGTCCTCTAAAAGAGGAAACCGCATCGCACCAAATCCCAATGCCGAAATTTCCAGTCCTGTGCTTCCAAATTTACGATAATTCATATTCCTCTCCCTTTTTTTCTTAGTCCTATCAGTATAGCATAAATAATGGAGTTCGAAAACAAAAAAACTTCTGTTTCTGCGATTTTCGCAAAAACAGAAGTTCTTAAATCTTTACAGCTCTGCCGTAATAAAAATATCGTAAATGGCTTTAATGGCAGGTTCAAAATCTGTATTCTTAACACCAATGATAATATTGAGTTCACTGGAACCCTGGTCAATCATCTTCACATTGATTCTGGCATGTGCCAAAGCCGCAAAAATCCGGCCCGCAGTGCCCCTTGTTGCCTTCATACCGCGTCCTACGACGGCGATCAGCGCCAGATCTGATTCCATCTCTACAAAATCAGGTTCTACCGCCCTATGAATACCTGCAATCACCGATTGTTCGTATTCCTCAAATTCCGACTGATGTACAAATACGGTCATTGTATCGATACCGGAAGGAATATGTTCAAACGAGATTCCGTATTTTTCAAAAACCTCCAGAACCTTTCGGCCAAAACCAACTTCTGCATTCATCATGGCTTTCTCAATATTGATCGAGCAAAAACCTTTTTTGCCGGCAACTCCGGTGATGGTGTAATGTGGTTTTTTGCAAGTACTCTCTACAATCATCGTCCCCTTGTCATCCGGTTTATTGGTATTGCGGATATTGATCGGAATTCCTTCCTTGCGCACCGGAAAAATCGCATCCTCATGCAAGACGCTGGCTCCCATATAAGCCAATTCCCTCAGTTCCCGATAG
>JAVXIV010000152.1:3524-5427 GCA_036785645.1 Hungatella sp. | reverse complement strand
GGATGGGCGTAAATACTATGAGTGTGACATTGATTCAGATGGCGGTTACCGAGATGCCAAGCGGATGATCTACTCCAATGATGGTTTGATCTTCTATACGGGGGATCACTATAAAACTTTTGAAAAACTATATGGGCCGGAGGGAGAATAGCATGAGAAAGGTATTGCTGGATTTTAATCCCGTGAAATCGGTGACGATGATTCATGAATATCTGAAATTTGAATTGGAATTTGAAGATGGATACGGTGAGAATCTAGATGCGTTATATGATGAGTTGACTTCGCTTACGGAGGATACTTGTGTAGGTTTCTTTGCACCGCCGAAAGAGGACAGTGCACTTTCCTCCTATTTAGGTAAAGTAGCCAAGGTGTTTCGGGATGCACAAATTGAGGATGACCATCTTTGCGTCATCTTCGGGGAATTGGAAGATAATTATCATGCAGAATAAAGGGAGAAAGTGAAAAACATATGAAGATAAAATCAATTCGTAACACAAAGATTAAAACAAAACTATTGGTGTTGGGACTCATCAGCATCGGAGGACTGCTTTTCTTGGGCACCGAATCCATTCTTACCGCCAGACAGATCAATCAGGCCAGTACCGACATCTCCGAATCATGGCTTCCATCGATTATCATTGCCGAAGAACTGAATAAAGCGACTTCGGATTACCGCTTAAAAGAAAATTATCATGTGATTGCCAAAGACGAGGCCATGATGCGCTTCGCAGACGAAGAATTAGGAATGTTACGGGGAGAGATCAAGGAAAAATTCGACCGGTATGAGAATTATATTACCAGTCCGAAAGATCACGAGATGATGCTTCAGGCGCAGGAATTATGGAATCAGTATCTTCTGTGCAGTGATGATATTTTGGCACTGAGCCGTGCGGGTCAGACCGAACAGGCTTTGGAGTTGATACGAGAAGGCTCGAGAACGTTATTTGAAGAATCCAGCGGATTGATTCTACAGGTTGTGGAATTTAATAAAACAGGGGCAGAACAGGCCAGTATCAAAGCCGATCGTCTCTATCATCGTCTGACGAGAGAAAAGACAATCATCATCGTTGTGGTCGTGGCGGTGATTGCATTGATCCTAAGCTATATCATTCAGGCCATTGAGAAACCGGTTGAGGCGCTGGTAGAGGGAACCAGACGGGTTGCCAACGGAGATTTGAGCGTTCATCTGGATTACCGATCAGAAGATGAGATTGGAGTTTTGACCAGATCGGTCAATGCCCTGATCGGGCGGCTCAACGATATGATCAAGGATGAAAAGCACCTGCTTCATCAGATTGGCAATGAGAATTATCATGCAGAGTCGGAATGTCAGAAAGCCTATTGCGGAGATTTTGCCCCGATTCTCTATGCAATTACCAGTCTTCAGAATCGTCTGGAGCAGAATCAGTTAAACCAAAAGAAGCATGAAGAACAGAGTGAGAAGCAGGCGGTGATCGAACACATCTCAACCAAGGGTCGTGGAAAGATGAGAAAATGATGAATGCAAAATGGATGCTCTATGCAAAGAAAGCTGATTTCCGTGCGATATCCGAGAAGTATGGAATCAGTCCGGTGACAGCCAGAATCCTGCGCAACCGGGAAGTGACGAGCGAAGCGGCGATCAACCGTTACCTCTGTGGCACGATGGCCGATCTTCATTCTCCGCATCTTTTAAAAGATGCCGATAAGGCCGTGACGATCTTACAGGAAAAGATTGCCACACAAAAGAGGATTCGGATTGTAGGAGATTACGATATTGACGGAGTCTGCGCGACTTACCTATTATATCGGGCGCTGATGCGGGTGGGAGCCGCAGTGGACTACGAGATACCGGATCGGATCAGGGATGGCTATGGAATCAATGAATCGATCATTGAGGCAGCGGCAGCAGACGGCATTGATA
>JAVXIV010000152.1:0-3514 GCA_036785645.1 Hungatella sp. | reverse complement strand
TTGACTTGCGATAACGGAATTGCGGCACGAGATCAGATTGGTCTGGCCAAAGAACTGGGCATGACGGTGATCATCACCGATCATCATGATATTTTACATATGGAGGGGCAGGAGGTACTGCCGCCGGCCGATGCCATCGTCAATGCCAAACAGGAATCTTGTCAGTACCCTTGGAAAGAAATCTGCGGAGCTGTCACGGCTTATCAGTTGATACGGATTCTCTACGAGGTATTTGAAATTCCACTGAGCGAGTGGGAAGAATTATTGGAATTTGCAGCCATTGCCACGGTAGGGGATGTGATGAAACTGCAAGAGGAAAACCGGATTATCGTAAAAGAAGGTTTGAAGCGGATCCCACAGACGAAGAGTGTGGGGCTTCGAACGTTAATCGAGAAGAATCACTTGGATATTCATCATCTAAGTGCCTATCATATTGGATTTGTAATCGGCCCCTGTCTCAATGCGGGTGGACGTCTGCAGACAGCCAAGCTGGCATTATCCTTGCTCTTATGTCAGGAAGAAGATGAGGCAGAGCGGTTGGCAGCGGAATTAAAGGAACTCAACGATCTTCGAAAAGAGATGACGGCCGACAGTTTGGAAAAAGCAGTGCGGTTGGTGGAAGCAGATTATATGCAGGATGCGGTACTGGTTGTTTTGGTGCCGGATTGTCATGAATCGCTAGCCGGAATTATCGCAGGAAGACTGCGGGAACGTTATCATAAGCCAACCTTTGTATTAACCGAAGCAGAAGGCTGTGTCAAGGGATCGGGGCGTTCCATTGAGGCATATTCGATGTTCGAAGCACTGGTAGAAGTGCAGGATCTGCTGCTTCGATTTGGGGGACATCCCATGGCGGCGGGGCTTTCCATCGCAGCGGATCAAGTAGAGACGCTGCGGCGATTGCTGAATCAGAATGCAAAGTTGACGGAGGAGGACTTTATTCCAAAGATCTGGATTGATGTGCCTATGCCGTTGGAATACGTCACAGAGCCGCTGATTGAGGAAATGGAACGTCTGGAGCCTTATGGGCAAGGCAATGAAAAACCGAAGTTTGCGCAGAAGAATCTGCAGATTCGGAGTGCATCGGTATTGGGCAAAAACCGCAATGCCATCAAGATGTCCCTGGTATCCGAACAGGGAACGGTCATGGATGCCATGCTTTTTCGAGATGGAGATGCTTTTATGCAGGAAAAAGGCGCACAATCGATGCTGGACATCATTTATTATCCGGTACTTCATGAATATAACGGAAATCGCAGCTTACAGATCATCATTTCAGAATATCAGTTTCCGCAGAAATAGAAGGAGAGGCAGGATGGATCAGATTAGAACCGCAGTGATCGGTTTTGGGGGAATGGGAAGTAAATATACGAAGCTGCTACGAGACGGTGCGATTGAGGGGATGAAGCTTTCCGGAATCTGCTGCCGCAATGCCAAGGGGCAGGCGGTCATTCGCGAAGAATACCCGGATGCAGCACTTTACCGAGATGTGACGGATACCTTTGCGCATGCACAGGAGTTTGACGCGGTTGTGATTGTAACACCCCATGACACCCATGTGGAGATCGGAAAATTGGCATTTCAGGCGGGCAAACACGTATTCTGTGATAAACCGGCGGGAATTTCAACCAAGGAAGTGAAGGAACTCTTGGCGGAAGCCGAAGCTTCCGGGATGGCATTTGCCATGATTTTCAACACTCGGGCCAAACCCGCATTTCAGAGAGCCAAGGAATTGCTGGAGGCAGGGGCAGTGGGGCGGCTTACACGTGCGGTATGGGTATGCAATACGTGGTATCGCACTTCCTGTTACCACCATTCGGCGCCGTGGCGCAGCACCTGGTCGGGAGAGCATGGTGGGCTTTTGATCAACCAGTGTCAGCATTATTTAGATATTTGGCAGTGGCTGCTTGGCATGCCGGATCAAATAGATGCGGCGATTGATTTTGGAAAATACAATGATTTTTTAGTGGACGACAGTTTAGATTTGCGTCTGCTTTATCATACGGGACTGCGCGGAACCCTGATCAGTGCCAGCGGTGAAACTCCGGTGACGAACCGTTTTGAGATCTGGGGAACAAAAGGGAAGCTTCTGATTGAAGACGGAGCACGTTTGACCCTTGATGAGAATGTGATGGAAACGACGGAATTTGACCGGATCAATACCCATGTCTATGCATCCTTGGAGCATCATCTTCAGGAGCTTCCACTGCCTGCAGAGGGGGATCCTTATCAGATCTTATTTCAAAATTTTTCCAATCATATTCGGTTTGGAGAGCCGCTCATGGCACCGGGAGAAGAAGGTCTCAAATGTCTGGAGATGGCCAATGGCGGATACCTGTCTGCATGGTTACAAAAAACATTGCCGCTGCCCATCGATGATGACTTGTATGTATCCATGTTGAAGCAGAAAATAGAGCAGGAGGAACGCTCAAACCAGTCCCTTATTTAATTGACATTATTCGAGTCAGTGCTTATAATTATGGTAGGAATATTCGGTTGAAAAGGAGGTATCACGGTGGAAGATTATATTTCTGTAGACAAAGCTTCAAAAACGCACCGCAAAAACGCAGCTTTAGGCAGAGATGTAGATCCCTCTTCCCTGAAAACCATCTTGGTGGTGGAGGATAACATGATCAACCGAACGCTTCTGTCCAAGATGTTATCCGGACAATATACCGTGCTTGAAGCAGGAAATGGACAGGATGCCTTAGAGATGCTGCATGAGCATGGTGACGAGATTTCCGCCGTGCTGTTGGATCTTGTGATGCCGGTTATGGATGGTTATGCGGTGTTGGAGGTCATGCAGACGAATGAACGTTATCGCAATTTACCGGTGGTAGTCACAACCGGCAGCAGCCATCATGACAGTGAGCGAAGAGCACTGTCTCTTGGTGCGTGGGATTTTGTTACAAAACCTTACGATGCAGAGATTATTTTATTTCGACTCAAAAACGTCATTGAGCGAAGTCAATTGACCGCTTTTAAGCAACTCAAATATTTATCGGAATATGATGCCCTAACCGGACTTTACAACAAGACGAAATTCTTTGATGCGACGCGCAAGCTATTGGATGCGAACTGCCATGAGAGCTTTGTCTTTCTTCGTTTTGATGTGGATCGTTTTCAACTGATTAACTCTTTTTTTGGCACGGCAGAGGGAGACAAATTATTAGTTTATATCGCCAGAGAGCTGGCAGTGGATGCAAAGCAATATTCCAAGGCATCCTATGGGCGGATCGAATCGGATATCGTTGCATTGTGCGTGCCCTATCATCCGGTTCAACTGGAAGAGATGGTACGACAGTCGAAAAAAACGTTGGCTCTGTTCAATGTGAACTATGATATTGTGCCGTCCATCGGGATTTATGTCATAGACGATCCTGCGATTTCGATTGAAGAGATGTATAATCGCGCAACTCTTGCGGCAAAGACCTGTAAGGGAAATTATGTCGATTTCTATGCCTACTATAACGAAAGTATGAGTATCGCACTGAACAAGGAGCAGGAGATTACC
>JAVXIV010000151.1:0-5478 GCA_036785645.1 Hungatella sp. | reverse complement strand
TAGATCGGAATTGCAATCAAAGCGCCCAACATCGTATGAATCATGATATCCGGCGGTTGAAAGATCAGCGGAATCACATTCAAGAGAATCTCATAGAGAATCATCGGATACACAACACGCCAGACTGTATTCATCTCTTCTCCTCGCTTTCACAATGGTTTCATTATATCATAATCTTTACATAATTGTTGCTTTTTTTATGGATCAATATTATAATTATTCGTAACGATTCAGAGGGCGGAAAATAGCTGTGGACAGCAGCGTCAAGCTGCTTTTTACAGCTATTTTCACATCGGAGGAATCTCCGATGATTCTTGTACGTTCGAAGAACGTGCAAGAATATGCCCCCTCTGAACAGTTACAATTATTCTATAAATTTTCTAAAATGACAACCAAGAAAGAGGTATGAATATGGCTAAGAAACGAATTGTTATCGCACTGGGACACCATGCCCTTGGAACCAATCTTCCGGAGCAGAAAGAAGCTGTCGCCAAAACTGCCAAGGTCATCGCTGACTTTATCCAAGATGGCTGGCAAGTTGCCATCGTGCATAGCAATGCTCCTCAGGTTGGCATGATCCACACGGCCATGAATGAATTTGGGAAGCAGCATGAGGGTTATACCTCCGCACCGATGTCGGTATGTTCTGCGATGAGTCAGGGATACATCGGCTATGATATTCAGAACGGAATGCGTGCCGAACTGGTCAAGAGAGGGATCTACAAACCGGTTGCAACGATTCTCACCCAGATGATGGTGGATCCGTATGATGAAGCCTTCTATACCCCGGTGAAACCCATCGGTCGTTTCATGTCTGCCGAAGAAGCTAAGGCAGAGGAGGACAAGGGCAACTATGTCGAAGGAACCACAGACCGTGGATTCCGCCGTATTGTCGCTTCTCCAAAACCCATCGCCATCATCGAAATCGATGTCATCAAAGCAGTCCTCGATGCCGATCAGATCGTAGTTGCCTGCGGAGGCGGTGGAATCCCCGTGATGGAACAGGGTTATAACCTAAAGGGTGCCAGTGCTGTGATCGAGAAGGATCGGGCAGCCGGACTTCTGGCCAAGGAAGTCGATGCCGATGTTCTGATGATTTTAACCGGAGTGGACAACGTGACTTTAAACTATCAAAAAGCAGAGGAACGTCCCATTTTCCACATGAACGCGGAAGAAGCTGAGGCTTATATCCGGGATGAACAGTTTGAATTTGCTTCCATGCTGCCCAAGATCGAGTCTTCACTGGACTTTATCACGCACGGCAAGGACAGAACTGCCATCATCACATCTCTTGAAAAAGCCAAGGCAAGTTTGGCCGGCAAAGCCGGTACTACTATCGCATAATATCGATCGAGAATGAGGTGGCAGCAGTCATAAAACAGACTGCCGCCACCTCATTGATTCTTATAAGATCTTCTTCTTTTTGAAAAAACGTATTTCCAAAATGATGATCACAGCACTCATCAAAATCATACCCAAATATCCGTATTTCCAAGATAATTCCGGCATTCCCTCAAAATTCATCCCATACCACCCCACAATGATACTCAATGGAAAAAAGAGAGTTGTCATGATCGTCAGCAGATTCATCGCACGATTCTGATTGATATCAAGCTGTGACTGATACATCTCGCGAATCTGCATCATATATTCCCGCAGCATCTCAATATGATCATGCAGACGACTGCAGCGATTGGTAAACTGACCAAAGGACTGCACTTCATCTGCTGTAAAAAGGCGGCAGTTATCCGCTTCTAATACTGCCCCCACATCAATCAGTTGCTCATAATAGGTGTGGAGTGACAAAATTTCTTTGCGATAGCGCATGATCATCAAGTAGAAATCCTTTGGAATCTCCGTCAATAACATTTCTTCCAAATCGGAAAGCTTCTTCTCCATTTCCTGAAGATGAAGTACATCCTCCTGAATCAGGTAATCCAGAAATACCACCAAAAGAGATCCCAGCGTACTATCCTCTTGGTAGGGCACGTCCATCATCTTGCCCAAGATATCCTTGACCATATTTCCATCATCTACAAAATACAAACGGTCTTTCTGCAGGTAGAATCCAAATGCATGGTGTTCGGCTATGGTACTCGCCTTCTTGGGAATCACCATGGTTCCAAAAACATATCCGCCATACATCTCTGCTTTACAATATTGAGGATTCTCAATTGCTCTCAAAAACAGTCTTCTATGAGGCAGTTTATCTGCAAAACTCCGCAGATCCTCCAAAGACCAAATTTCAATCCCCTTGCTATTTTCCGGAAAATCTTCTTCCTCCGGTAAAACTGTCAGTTTCTCTTTCAAAAGATATTTCATAGGATTGCAGCACCTTCTTTTCTATGGATTACCTGTTTTATTTTCTCACGCTTGTTACCGTTGCAATATCAATTAAGGTCAATTCTTTCGTGCGATTCTCCAGACTGGTCGCAAGTGCTGCAGCGGTATCCAGAGAAGTCAGTACATTCACACCGGTTTCAATGGCATTTCTGCGGATGATGAACCCATCGCGGCTGCGATCTGCGCCCTGCGGAGGCGTATCAATGACGAGGTCGATCTCATGACCCAAAATCAGATCCAGCAAGTTTGGAGATTCCTGCTCAATTTTATGCACTGCCAGTGCTTTCACACCATGGGCATTCAATACCTTCGCCGTGCCCTGCGTCGAGAAGATCTTATAGCCTACCGCTTGGAATCTTCTGGCGATCTCAATGACTTCCTCTTTATCTTCATCCTTTACGGTGATGATCATGTTCTTATATTTGGGAAGCTTGATTCCCGCCCCCTCAAATGCTTTGTACAGTGCTTCGTTAAATGTCTTGGCAATGCCCAGACATTCTCCCGTGGATTTCATCTCAGGTCCTAAATTAATATCAGCTCCGCGGATCTTCTCGAAAGAAAAGACCGGCATCTTAATGGCAATATAGTCTGCCTCCGGCTGAAGTCCCGGTGTATAGCCCAAGTCCTTCAAGCGATGACCACAGATCACCTGTGTTGCGAGAGGTACGATCGGAATTCCGGTCACCTTGCTGATATAAGGGACCGTTCTAGAGGAACGGGGATTCACTTCGATCACGTAAACCTCTTCTCCGCTGACAATAAATTGGATATTGATCATGCCTTTGACATGTAATGCCCTGGAGAGTTTTTCTGTATAATCAACCAATTTATCTTTGATTGCCTTTGAAAGGCTCTGTGCCGGATATACCGAGATGCTGTCACCGGAATGTACGCCTGCCCGTTCAATATGTTCCATAATGCCTGGAATCAAAATATCTTCGCCGTCGCATACCTCATCGACTTCGATCTCCTTCCCCATAATATATTTATCGACCAAAATCGGATGTTCCTGCGCAATCTGATTGATGATCGCAATAAATTCGTCGATATCATGATCGGAGATGGCAATCTGCATGCCCTGACCGCCCAGTACATAGGAAGGTCTCACCAGCACCGGATATCCCAGCTCGGCCGCCGCTATCTTGGCTTCTTCTGCGGTAAACACCGTATGGCCTGCCGGTCTTGGAATCTGACATTGTTCCAAAATTGCATCGAAGAGTTCACGGTCTTCCGCTGCATCTACATCTTCCGCAGCCGTACCCAAAATCGGTATGCCCATCTTCATCAGAGCCTCCGTCAATTTGATGGCCGTCTGACCGCCAAACTGCACCACTGCCCCATCCGGTTTTTCGATATCCACGATGCTTTCTACATCTTCTGCTGTCAACGGTTCAAAGTAAAGCTTATCTGCAATATCAAAATCCGTACTTACCGTCTCCGGATTATTATTGACAATAATGGTCTCGTAGCCTTCTTTTTTAAATGCCCAAGTACTGTGAACCGAGCAGAAATCAAATTCGATTCCCTGCCCGATGCGAATCGGACCGGAGCCGAGCACCAGCACCTTCTTTTTGGTGTTCGTCATCTCCACTTCACTCTCACTGCCATAGCAGGAATAATAGTAAGGCGTTTCGGCTGCAAATTCTGCCGCACAGGTATCTACCATCTTATAAGCGGCTACAATCCCATGTGATTTCCGCATCCTCTTGATCTCATCCTCACCGATTCCCGTCAGTTTTGAGATCACATGATCCGGAAATTCGATCCGCTTTGCCTCTTTTAACAATTCTACCGTCAGAGGTCCTGCCTGCAGTGCAGATTCCATCTCTACGAGAATCGCCAGCTTATCGATAAACCAGTGATCAATCATGGTAATTTCATGAATCGTATCGTAAGAGATTCCCCTGCGCAGTGCTTCTGCAATCACCCAGATTCTACGGTCATCGATCGTCGCTAACTGTGCCTTCAATTGTTCTTCATCCAGCTCCGTAAAATCATAGGATAACAGACTATCCACATGTTGTTCCAGAGAACGGATCGCTTTCATCAGACCGCCTTCAAAATTCGTGCAGATACTCATGACTTCACCGGTGGCTTTCATCTGGGTTCCCAAACTTCTCTGGGCACTGATGAATTTATCAAACGGAAGTCTGGGCATCTTGACCACGCAGTAATCCAACATGGGTTCAAAACTTGCATAGGTTTGTTTTGTGACCGCATTCTTGATTTCATCTAAGGTATAGCCCAGCGCAATTTTCGCTGCCACCTTGGCAATTGGATAACCGGTTGCTTTGGAAGCCAGTGCAGAAGAACGGCTGACACGGGGATTGACCTCGATTACGCAGTATTCAAAACTGGTTGGATGCAGTGCATACTGCACATTACAGCCTCCCGTAATTTTCAGTTCACTGATGATATTGAGTGCGGAGGTACGGAGCATCTGGTATTCTTTATCACTAAGTGTCTGGGAAGGTGCTACCACGATACTATCACCGGTATGCACACCGACCGGATCCAAGTTCTCCATGTTGCATACGGTGATCACATTGCCGGCACTGTCACGCATCACTTCGTACTCGATTTCTTTCCAGCCCGAGATACAGCGTTCTACCAGAACCTGCCCCACACGGCTCAGACGCAGACCATTGCCCAAAATCTCCACCAACTGCTCTTGATCATAGGCGATGCCGCCGCCGCTGCCACCCAGTGTATAAGCGGGGCGCAATACAATCGGATATCCGATCGTATTGGTGAATGCAATTCCGTCTTCGATATTTTCGACGACCATAGACGGAGCCACCGGTTCCCCAATCTTCTCCATCGTGCTCTTGAATTCCAAACGGTCTTCTGCTTTTTTGATGGTTTCTGCCGTGGTTCCGATGAGGTTCACATGGTGTTTCTTTAAAAATCCGGCTTCTTCAAGCTCCATCGCCAGATTCAGGCCCGCCTGACCGCCCAACGTCGGAAGTACACTATCCGGTCTTTCTTTTAGAATCAATTGCTCAACCACTTCGAGGGTCAGAGGTTCAATATAAACTTTATCTGCAATATCCTTATCTGTCATAATCGTAGCCGGATTGGAATTGAGCAAGACAACCTCAATTCCTTCTTCTTTCAGAGAACGGCATGCCTGCG
>JAVXIV010000150.1:0-5491 GCA_036785645.1 Hungatella sp. | reverse complement strand
CATGGAATACGGTACCCGATGTATAAAGTGTCTGTATCTCATCCTGAATATCCAGTGCGTCAAAAATATCGGAAGTATAGTCTACCGGAAGATTGGAGCTATTGGTATAGTAAGGGGTATCTCCCTCATGACCTGCGGTTTTGATGTTCGGAAAGAGTTTCTTATCATGCTTTGCCAACCGATAAGTGGTGGATTCTGCCGGAGTTGCCTCCAGATTGTAGAGATCCCCATACAGCTCCTGATAATCGGAGAGCCGCTCTCTCATGTGATTTAATACTTCTTTGGTAAATTCCTGTGTTTCTTTATGGGACATATCTTTCCCCAGCCACTTGGCATTGAGTCCGACTTCATTCATACCGATGAGGCCAATGGTGGAAAAATGATTTTCAAAGCTTCCCAGGTAACGCTTTGTATAAGGATATAAACCATTATTCAACAAACGAGTGATGACTTCACGCTTGGTTTTTAAAGATCTTGCGGAAACATCCATCATATGATCCAGACGTTTGTAAAAATCTGCCGAATCCTTGGCCAAATATGCGATCTTGGGCATATTGATCGTCACTACACCTACCGAACCGGTACTCTCACCGGATCCAAAGAATCCCCCCGTCTTTCTGCGAAGCTCCCGCAGATCCAGACGCAGTCTGCAGCACATACTTCGCACATCACTGGGTTCCATATCACTGTTAATATAGTTGGAGAAATAAGGTGTGCCATATTTGGATGTCATCTCAAACAATAAGCGGTTATTCAGTGTATCAGACCAGTCAAAATCCTTCGTAATCGAATAGGTTGGAATCGGATATTGGAATCCGCGGCCATTGGAATCCCCTTCGATCATCGTCTCAATAAAGGCACGGTTGACCATATCCATCTCTGCCTTGCAGTCTTTGTATTTAAAATCTGCTTCCTTACCGCCTATGATAGCCGGAAGCTCTGCCATGTCGCCGGGAACCGTCCAATCCAGTGTAATATTGGAAAATGGTGCCTGCGTTCCCCAGCGGCTTGGTGTATTAACTCCGTAGATAAAAGCTTCGATGCACTTCTTCACTTCGTCATAAGATAGATGATCTGCCTTCACAAAGGGAGCCAGATAGGTATCAAAGGAAGAAAATGCCTGTGCTCCCGCCCATTCATTCTGCATAATTCCCAAGAAGTTTACCATCTGGTTGCATAAAACAGAAAGATGTTTCGCCGGAGAAGAAGTGATCTTGCCGGGGATTCCACCCAAGCCTTCCATGAGCAGCTGCTTTAAGGACCACCCCGCACAATAGCCGGTCAGCATCGACAAATCATGGATATGAAGGTCTGCGTTGCGATGTGCTTCTGCGATCTCCTGATCATAGATTTCGGACAACCAGTAATTAGCCGTCACCGCACCGGAATTGCTAAGAATCAATCCGCCTACCGAATAAGTAACTGTGGAGTTTTCTTTCACACGCCAGTCCTCAATCTTCACATAGCTGTTCACCACATCCTTGTAATCCAGAATCGTGGTATTCATATTGCGGATTTTCTCTCGCTGCTTCCTATATAGGATGTATGCTTTTGCAACATCCGTATAACCGGCTTGTTCCAGTACATGCTCTACGCTGTCCTGAATCTGCTCTACCGAGATATTACCATCCTGCATCTTATCCTGAAAATCTGCGGTCACCCGAAGAGACAGCAGCTCTAAGATCTCATTGTTATAGTCCTTGCCCATCGCCTTAAAAGCTTTCTTGATGGCCTCCGTTATCTTCGCCAGTCCAAAACCGGCAATCTCACCATCTCGTTTTATTACATTAATCATTCTATCCATTCCCCTTTCGTAGCCAATGCATCCATTATAGCAGATCATTTTAAAAAACACAACATCTATGTTGCACATTTTTAATGCAACTAGATATTGTGTTTCATTTGTTTTTTCTAATCATACGGCTACAGCAATTGCCCATACACAGAAGACGGTACATAGGCCTTGACCGTAATTCCTGTTTCTCCATATTCTTCTGACAGGAGTTCACCATACTTGCGAATCAGTTGGATCTTACCGGCCTCCGAATAAGAGTAAAGCTTCTCTAAATAAACCTTCCTGTTTCTCAGGATTGCTTCTAAGGTCTCTTTTAGCTGCTCGCTTCCCTCGCCGGTTTTGGCCGACATCGACAACTGATAATCTGCCATACTGTCTTTTTGAAGCACCGCTTCTGTCTGCAAGTCGCTCTTATTAAAGATGGTGACCATGGTTTTGTCGGTTACTTCTAACTGTTTGAGCGTCTCATATACAATATGCATCTGCATGTCCATCTGTGGATTGGAACAATCTACCACATGCAGGATGATATCGCTGTATCCGGCTTCCTCCAAGGTACTTTTAAAGGCTTCTATCAGATGATGCGGCAGTTTTCGGATAAAACCTACCGTATCCGTCAAAAGAATATTCTGACCGCCGGGCAGCTCATAGTTTCTGGTGGTCGGATCCAACGTTGCAAATAACTTATCCTCTGCAAGAATATCTGCATTGGTCAGTAAATTTAAAAGCGTAGACTTGCCCGCATTGGTATAGCCTACAATCGCCGCCACGCAGGTGTGATTTTTGTCTCGCCGCTGTCGGATCAGGTCCCGATGCCGGTCTACATCCTTAAGTTCTTCCTTTAGCTGTCCGATCCGGTCATGAATTAAACGGCGGTCTGTCTCCAATTTCTTCTCACCGGGACCTCTGGTTCCGATTCCTCCGCCTAAGCGAGAAAGCGAACTGCGCAGACCGACCAGTCTGGCGGATCGATATTGCAGCTGGGCTAGTTCCACCTGAATCTTACCTTCACGGGTATTCGCTCTGGCTGCAAAGATATCCAAAATCACCATGGTGCGATCCATCACCTTCGTATCCAATGCATTTTCCAAGTTGCGCAGCTGAGCCGGTGATAATTCATCATCACAGATCACACCGGTAGCCTCCAGTTCCCAGATTCGTTCTTTGACTTCTTCGATCTTGCCTTTGCCCAAATAAGTACCGGGATGAATACGCTCCCGATTCTGAATCATACGATCTACAGTGATTGCTCCTGCCGTTTTGGCAAGTTCACAAAGCTCGTCTAAACAAGCTTCTGTGTCATCCTCCTCGCAGGTATGCACTGCAATCAAAATCACTCGTTCTTCTAGTTTTTTTAAATCAATTAGTTCGGCCATGAAGCCTCCTTACATTACCTTGTCTTTAAAAATGCAATTTCCTTCTCCACTTCCGGTGTTGCCTCATAAGAAGCCACATAGAACTCTAAAAGTTCCAATGCCTTTGCATAATCCTGTTTTTGTTCGTAAACCGCCGCTTGATTGTACAAAAGCTTCGGCAGCACAGCCGGATCTCCTGCAGAGATGCCCTTTGTAAAATAATCAAGTGCCTGATCTAAATTGGCATTTTTCATCTCACAGATCCCCATACGATTATAGAGCTCAGAACTTTTGAGTCCGTCTCCGGCGGCCTGATTATAGAACTCCATAGCCTCATCAAAACGATCCGCCTCCGTCAATGCCTGCCCGAGGGAAAGCAGCGCCGGTTCCGTCACGGCAGTACCCGGATTTAAGGCATAGGATTTTTGATAATCTTCCAATGCCTGCTCTAAATTGCCGGCTTTCATGGAAAGCATACAACGCATATTCAAATATTCCGGTTTTTCTCCGTCCACTTGAATCAGCACATCATAGGTATGAGCCGCCGCTTTATAATCTTCTATCTGATATTCTGCCTCTGCCCGGTATTTTAATACATCCAGTTCAAATTCACTTACCATACCGTTGGAATGTTCCAGAGCCTGATCAAAGGATTCAATGGCTTCTTCATAATTGCCGGCACTCAGTTTTTCAATTCCGGTCTCCCGATCGGTATATTTTTGAGTGCTTCTGCCACATCCGGTCAACATCATGATCAAAATCAGCAGGGTCACTGCCGTCTTACGAACGTTATTCATCACATATCCTCATCTTTTGCTGATTACTGAACTCCTGTACTTCCAATTCCGCCTCGGTCTTCATGATCCAGTGCTTCTACTTCATCAAAGTGAATCATCGGCTGATGTTCCATAATGCGGAACTGGCAGATTCGGTCATTGGTCTTAATCTCGGTATCGCGCAGTGCATAAGCCGGAAAGAACCATTGATCCCCATCCCCGCAGTAGCTCTCATCAATCACACCCTGATGATTGGTCTGGATGATGCCGAAATTTTTGAAAGTAGAACTTCTGGGCACAATATGGGCTTCGTATCCTTGTGGCAGTTTCATTGCGATCCCCAAGGGAATTAGTTTGAACATTCCTGCCTTTAACGACACATCTTCTGCAGCTCGCAAATCAATCCAGTCGGACTTTCCATCCATATAGCATAATCGATCAATTTGATCGGTAAAATATTTAATTTGAATCGTTTCCATGGTATTTCTCCTATCAACTCTCGTGTAATATCATTTGGCCGGTCAGCAGGGATCTCTGTACATCGATCACGTTCTGGTTGGAGCTCCCCTTCCAATGCAGCTTTAAATCCTTTAATGCCAATATGAATTCACCGTCTACGACAACATCTACTTTCCGAATAGCAGGAAGCATCTGAATGCTTTCCCAATCATATCCGGTATAAAGCCAGATTGTTTTATTGGGGAAGCGGTCACAGAGCTCATCAATCAGATCTCCGATCTCTTCGCGGTTCTCCGGATGAAGTGGGTCTCCTCCACTGAGGGTGATTCCCGCTATATAGGGTTTTTCCAGCTCCGCAAATAATTCCGTCTTGGCTGCGTCGTCAAATGGAATGCCGCCCCGGATATCCCAGGTAATCGGATTTTGACATTCTTTACAATTGTGGTTGCATCCGGAGACCCATAAAACTACCCGCAGTCCATCTCCATTGAGCATATCGTCTTTTGTTATATTATGGTAGCGCATCTTGCTTAAAACCTCTCACTTTCCGAAATCATGACTCTGATTACATAGACTTTCTCTCTGCAATTTCTGCCATCTTGGCATCGTTTAGCCGCGTATCCCCTTTTACTCTGGAATAGGATAAGTAGCCATTCATACGATCGATCTTGGTTAAATTTGTACTTCCACAGTTGGGACATACGTCCATATTCAGTTCCTCGTGACCGCAGTCATCGCAGTAAGAGAGCGATAAATTAACACCCTCGTATAAACCGTATGCCATGGCTCTGCGCACCAGAGTTTTGATTGCTTCCAGATTATAATCGACCGGATACTTCACGTATTGAATCTTGCCTCCGTTACTCAGCTCCCAGAATCGATATTCCAAATTCTGCTTTTCAATGGGGGTGATATCTTCGGTCACATGACAGTGAAAACTATTGCTCACATATTCACGGTCAGACACATTTTCAATGATTCCGTATTTCTTGCGGAATTGTTGCACTTGAAGACCGCACAGGCTCTCGGCAGGCGTACCGTAAATTGCATAGAGATTGCCATCCGCTTCCCTGAATTCATTGACTTTTTTATTGATATATTCCAGT
>JAVXIV010000149.1:0-5495 GCA_036785645.1 Hungatella sp. | reverse complement strand
TTATCCTTTGACACCGCCCGCAGCAATTCCATCAATAAACGCATCTTGTGCACAGAAGAACACAATCAGAGATGGAATAATGGAGATCAGTGACATGGCCAAAATACGATTCCATTGGAATCCTACGTCTCCGTCCATGGACATACGCAAATAAATCGAGTTCGTGTACTTGGGCATATCTGAAATATAAATCAACGGTCCCATAAAGTCATTGGAAGTCCACATAAACTGGAACAGTGCACAGGATACCAAAGACGGCTTTAACATGGGAACAATGACATACCATAAGGTTTTAATTGCACTGCAGCCATCGATCTTGGCTGCTTCTTCCAATTCCTTTGGGATACCGCGTAAAAACTGTACCAGCATGAATACAAAATAAGTATCTGCCGCAAACAAAGACGGTACAATCAGAGGAAGATACGAATTCGTCCAGCCCCATTTATTGAACATGATATACTGTGGTGCATTGAGCACAACCTGCGGCAAAAACAGAGTGGAAATCATGAGGGAAAACAAAATATTCTTTCCTTTAAATTCAAATCTTCCGAAACCATATGCCGTAATCGTTGCAGAAACAACCGTAAATACTACTTTTGGAATTACAATTTTATACGTATTTAACATAGAAGTCAAGAGGTTGATCTTGCCTCCGTAACTTTTGAATGCATTATCATAGCCATCCATTACCGGATTCTTTGGCCAAAACCATGCACTGGTGAAAATCTCGGAGTTTGTCTTGAAGGTAGCACCCACCATCCAGATAAGGGGATATACCATGACAATTCCTACTGCAATCAGCAACGTGTAACGAATCACAGCACTGATTTTGGTCTTAGTTTCTCTGGTCATACGATTCTACCTCCCCTCTTCATCTGAATAATAAACCCATTTTTTCTGACTGATAAATGCAACTGCCGTAAATACCATAACAATGATAAACAGCACCCAGGCCTGTGCACTTGCCATACCCATCTTATGACGCAGGAAGGCGTTGTTGTAAATCAAAATGGAAATCAAAGTTGTACCGCCATTGGGTCCGCCTTTGGTTACCAAGAACGGTCCGTTGAATTCCTGGAATGCCTGGCATAGCTGAGTAATCAGGTTATAGAAGATAACCGGGGTAATGAGTGGAATGGTAATCTTGAAAAACTGTGTCCACTTGCCGGCTCCATCAATCGATGCCGCTTCATAGAGATCCTGAGAGACTCCCTTTAATGCTGCAAGGAAGATGACCATTGCAGAACCAAACTGCCAGACACGGAGCAGGACGATCACGGTCAGTGCGCCCCCATCGGTTGCCATCCAGTTGATCTTGTCCCCGCCAAAGAAAGTGATCACAGTATTGATCAGACCATCTGTATTAAATACAGCTCTCCACAAGATTGCAATTGCAATCGATCCGCCTAAGATCGAAGGAATGTAATAAGCAGTTCGAAAGAAATTGACACCCTTTAATTTAAAATTCAGAATGTAAGCGATGAACAAAGCAAAGGTCAGTTTCAGCGGCACATCAAAGATGGCATATTTAAATGTTACTTTAAATGCGCGCATGATATCTTCATCGGTAAAGATTTTTTGATAGTTCATCAAGCCATATTTGGAAATCCCATTAAATAAATCATAGTTTGTAAAACTGTAGTACAACGAAGATGCAAACGGATATACTTTAAAGCAAAGAAATCCAATAAGCCATGGTACTACGAAAAAGAAGCCGATGTTTTCTGCCAATACCTTGCTAAAGCTTTTTTTCTGCATGCTGTTTCCTCCTGAATTTATCAAAACAACTATTTTTCTCGATATAAGCCGCCGGAGGTACAATCTCCGGCGGCTTATCAAGCGTATATATGTCCACCTGTCACTAGTTAGCTAAACACTCTTCTACGCCGGCCAGCAAAGCTTCTGCAGCCTTAGCAGAATCGTAATCATCCGAGCTTAATTTCCCGAATACTTTATAATAAATGCCATCCGGATTTGCTTTTAAATCATTGTGCTCAAATTTAACATCCAGCGGGAATTTTGAATAAGCCAATACTTTTGCGTTTGCTGCTTTTACCAATGCATTACCCAAACCTTTTTCCTCTAAAATCTTCACCGCAATTGCAGAACAAGGAATTCCTCTTTCAGTAGAACTAATCTCGATTCCTTCCGGGTCATTTAACAGATAGTTGATGAGCATAGCTGCTTCCTTGGGATGTTCTGAAGTAGCGGCTACTGCAAGACCCATAGAAATCTTTGTAAATCCACCCTGATATTCGCCTAATTTGATAAATTCGCCAAGAACAAATTCCTGCCCCGGTTTGTTGGTACTTTCCTTCACTGCTTTTTCAAATTTGGAAGCAGAAGAATCCCACTCGAAAATACCTGCATATTTGCCATCAATCCATTTTGCATTCTTATCCAAGGAATCTGCCATATCGCCGCTAATCGTCGCTAAAGTCGGGATCACGTGCTCATCCTCAAGTTTATTCATAAAATCCATGCCTTTTTGAATTTCTTCTACCGTATAATTTACTTTGCCATCGACTACCCATGGTTTGTTGTAAACAGATTCCAAATAATAAACCATGAAAATCATACGATCATATTCGCCCAATGCCAACGGATAGTAATCTTCGTTGAATGCCTTAAATGCGGCACCCGCTGCCAATAGAGAAGCTTCGTCGGTCGGTAGTGCTACTCCAACTTCATCAAATGTAGTCTTGTTCCAATAGAACACTCTGCCGGTCAAAGCTACCGGAACTGCCATCAGCTTGCCATCGACTTTGCAAAGATCCATACTTTCCTGTGGGAACTGTGTCAAATCCAAAACATCTGCATAATCTTCTAGGTTTGCATAAGAGGTACCGCCCTGGCTGTAAGATTCGATCCAGTTCCAGTTGATCTGCATCACATCTGCTGCGTTGCCGCCCAAAATATTCAAAGACTGTTTCTCTTCCCATCCGGACCAAGCACCATACTCCGGTGTTACCTTAATATTGGGGTATTTTACCATGAAAGCTGCAATTGCTTTCTCAGTTGCTTCATGTCTGGCATCACCGCCCCACCATGAAAACTTCAATTCGACCGGTTCCGTAGTAGCTGCTGCTGTGGTCACATCTGCCGCTGCTGCTGTAGTTCCCGCTGCCGTAGTAGCGGCTGCGGTAGTTTCCGCCGTTTTGCTTCCTCCACATGCTGCCAAGGATAAGGTCATAACCGATGCAAGTACTAAGGATGCTGCTTTTTGAATGTTTTTTCTCATAAGATTGTTCTCCCTTTCTGATCTTCTTGCCTCTCTTTTGCTATGTGCAAAGGTTTGCAAGCTCTTTTCAAAAATTATGCATATCTACTATCTGTAATTGCTTACATCTTGCTTTTCATAAGTAAACATGCATTGTTTTCGTTGTTAAATACACTATATCACCGATAAAGCTATCTGTCAATTGGATATTTTGTATAGTTTTCAAATTGTTTTTTGTTCACTTTATCTACTTTATTTCAGCTGTTTTTTATGATAGGATAGGTTATATGCAAACGTTTGAAATATGACGAGTATAGATTAGAAGGAGATCCTCATGAAAATATTAGATGACTATATCGATCAGCTGCTTGCAAAGAGCAGTCCCGAAGCTCCCATCTGGAATGTTGAAAAGCTCAAGCACGGCGGCGAAACCTGTTGGAATTATGTGGATGGCTGCATGATAAAAGCAGTTCTGGAATTGTACCACATAAAAAAAGATCCCAAATATTTAGAATTTGCAGATCACTTTATTGATTATTTTGTCTGTGAGGACGGCTCTATTCGTTCTTATAACCCACTGGAATACAATTTGGATCATGTCAATGCCGGGAAAACTTTATTTGACCTCTATGAATTAACCGGCAAAGAAAAATATCGCAAAGCCATTGATACCGTGTATCATCAATTAGAAGGTCAGCCACGCACTTCCACCGGAAACTTTTGGCACAAGATGATCTATCCCAATCAGATCTGGCTAGATGGACTCTATATGGCACAGCCATTCTATATGCAATATGAAATTACCTATAATCATTGTAAAAACTGTCTGGACAGCTATCAGCAATTTCAAAATGTCTACCGGCTGATGCGCGATACGCGCAACGGCCTGTACTATCATGCCTATGACGATTCCAGAGCATCTTTCTGGTGTGATAAAGTAACCGGTTTATCCGGAAATTTTTGGCTAAGAGCATTGGGATGGTATGCCATGGCACTCATTGATACCATAGCGATCATGCCGGACACTCTGTCTGCAGAGCGGACAGATTTGCAGCGAATCTATCGGGAACTCATTGATTCCATGCTGCCTTATCAGGATGCAGAGCATGGTATGTGGTATCAGGTTGTCAATCATGCCGGTATCACTCCCAACTATCCTGAGACCTCAGGCTCTGCCATCTTTTCTTATGCGATTCTAAAGAGTGTACGGCTGGGATTTTTAGATCCTTCCTATGCGGTCTATGGTCACAAAGCATTTGAAGGAATTTGTCGGAAATATCTGTCTGAAAAAGACGGGGAACTGCAGTTAGATGGAATCTGTCTGGTAGCCGGACTTGGCAATACCGAAAAAAGGGAAGGAACCTTTGACTATTATATGAGAGAACCAATTGTAAAAAACGATGCCAAAGGAGTGGCACCGTTAATTCTCGCTTATATCGAAACTCTTCAAGCTTAATCTTATGCGCATCCCGCCTCACTTTCGTGGATGCGCTTATCTATATACTCTTTTCGCAAGCATACGGATGTGCGTGTCATCCGGTCTTTAGCGGCGCGGATGTGCGTGTCATCCGATCTTTAGCGGCGCGGATGTGCTTGCGCATAGGCTTTCCGCACCGGATCCACCGATTGCGCATACGTCGTGTACATCTGTGTCGTCGTCATATCCGAATACCCCATCATCGCCTGTACCGCATGAATATCCGCTCCCCCATTCAGCAAATGAACCGCGAAAGAATGTCGGATCATATGTGGTGTAATATCGGACTGTATTCCGGCTTTCTCACCATAATACTTGATGATCTTCCAAAATCCCTGTCGGCTCATCATGGTTCCATTACAATTGGTAAACAAAAATTCCGATTCCAAGCCGCGAAGCAAGGTGGTTCTCGCCTGTTCCACATAACATAAGACTGCCTGTTTTGCACTTCTGCCAAACGGAATGGTACGTTCCTTGTGCCCATCCTGACAGGTAATAAATCCAATCGATAGGTTGATATCGGTCAATTTCAGATTGATTAGTTCTGATACACGAATTCCCGTCGCATACAAAAGCTCTAACATCGCCTTATCCCGAATCTCTTTTGGAGAATCGGCACTTGGCTGATTCAACAAATTATTCACTTCTTCCACGGAAAGAATCTCCGGTGCTTTTTTCTCAATCTTCGGTGCTTTTAAAAGTTCTGCCGGATCCTTCTTGATCCTGCCCATACTAAATTCATAGTGAAAAAAAGCCTTCATCGATGCCAATACTCGGGATACCGTGGTGGTTGCCTTT
>JAVXIV010000148.1:4868-5518 GCA_036785645.1 Hungatella sp. | reverse complement strand
AGGAACTTCATTTGTCAATTTAGAAGATTATACAGATGTATTGGATTTGACGCAGTTCCCGGAAAATGCAGTTAATTTATGTAAAGTTGATGAAAAATTGATGGCGGTGCCGATCTCCTTGACCGGACGTCTATTCTATTGGAACAAAACTACCTTTGATGAAATCGGATGTGCCATTCCTACCGATGAAGCTTCTCTTTTTGCAGCGGGTGCCGCATTTAAAGCCAAAGGAGACGATTATTATCCATTGACTCTCGGAGAGTATGACCGTATGACCTTTATGGTATATTATCTGGAATCCGTCTATGGAAAAGCTTGGGTGGAAGATGGTAAGCTAAATTATACCGAAGAAGAAATTAAGACCGGAATTGATTTTATCAATCGCTTACAAGCCGAGCATGTCATTCCCAGTATGGCAACGATCAATGGCGGTATGACTGATTCCTTCGATCAGGATCCACGTTGGATCAATGGTCAATTTGCGGGTATGTTTGTATGGGATTCCGGTGCACCCAATGCGATCAAAGCAGTGAGCGAAAGTGTTGATAAACCCGGACAGGAATTTGTACTTGGCGATTTTGTTAAATTCGGAGAATATCAGGGTGGATTTACCAAGATCTCTATGTGTTTTGCAGTAGCAGCCAATTCCA
>JAVXIV010000148.1:0-4858 GCA_036785645.1 Hungatella sp. | reverse complement strand
CTTCCTGTTAAATGATCCGGAAGGTATCGAGATTGCTTCTACCGAACGTGGAATTCCATGCTCTAAAGCAGCTATTGAGGTACTGAATGCCAAAAATATTGGAAACGCAATGGTAAAAGAGGCAAATGCCAAAGTTTTGGCATACAGTAAGTTCCCGTTGGATTCCAAGTTTGAGAGCAATGATCTAAAGGCAAGCCCGGACGGAGTTTATTATAAGATCTTTGGAAAACTGAGCTCCGGTGATTTGGATTCGGCGACTGCTGCCAAGGACTTGATGGCAGGGATTAACGAGTGTTTAGAAGGCTAATCGGACAAAGACACAACAATCCGGATTATGGATTATAAAAATGGAGCTGTCGCACGAAGTCATGAATGCGCAGCCCCATTTTTCTGTCTGCATCTCCGCTCTGGACATTCTTTAAAGAATACGCTATAATAACAATAATTTTGACGAAGAAGGAGCCGACAATATGTACCGGTTTGGAAGCAGAATCCGCTATAGCGAGACCGATGAGTATGGTGCTTTATCCCTGATCGGGATTATGAACTATCTTCAGGATTGTTCGACGTTTCAATCAGAAGACTTAGGACTTGGAATTGCTTGTCTGGCAAACCATAATCGAGCATGGTGGCTGTCTTCCTGGCAGATTATGATTGACCGTTATCCGCAATTGGGCGAAGAGGTCTTAATCAGCACATGGTCCTATGGTTTCAAAGGGATTTACGGATATCGCAATTTTACGATTCAGGATCAACAGGGGAATTATTTAGTCAGGGCTGATTCTACCTGGTTTTTCTTTGATACGGCAGCAGGAAGTCCGGTGCGGGCAAGCACGGAAGATATACGCGGCTATGAAGAGGGAGAAGAGCGGCTGCCTATGCCGAATCTTCCCAGACATATTCCGATTCCGCAAGACTATCGGGAGGGAGCACCCGTTGTCATTGGTAAACATCATTTAGACAGTAATCATCATGTCAATAATGCACAATATGTAGAGATTGCCAAAGAATCACTGCCGGATGATTTTGTGATTCGAACTATTTGGGTAGAATACAAGAAAGCAGCGCGATTGGGAGATGTTGTGATACCTCATATTAGCAGACACGAAGAGGGATGCACCATAGTACTCTGCAATCCGGAGAATATTCCTTATGCAGTCATGCGGCTGCAGCCATGAGGCGGGAATGACGGAATGGAAACCGTCGTGAAGGTACGACGAGACAGAAAGGAAAGAACATGATTCAATTAGGGAAAAAGCAACAGTTAGAAGTGGTGCGCAGCAAAGAATTCGGAGTTTATTTAGGAGAAGGGGCAGACGATGAGGGTGCGGTATTGCTGCCTAAAAAGCAAGTGCCGGAATACACGAAGGTGGGAGATAAACTAGAAGTATTTATTTATAAGGATTCAGAAGATCGCCTCATTGCTACCACAAGTACACCAAAGATTTTCTTGGGCGAAACAGCAGTCTTGACCGTCAAGGAGGTTGGGAAGATCGGCGTATTTTTGGATATGGGACTGGAGAAGGATTTGCTGCTTCCGTTTAAAGAACAAAACCATAAACTTTCACAGGGGGAGGAATGTCTCGTGGCGCTGTATGTGGATAAGAGCGAGCGTCTGGCGGCTACGATGAAGGTTTATCCTTATATGAGCAATGCGTCTTCTTATCAAAAGGATGAGAAGGTATCGGGAACGGTTTATGAGATAAATGACAATCTGGGGGCTTTTGTAGCCGTTGATAATCGATATTATGGTTTGATCCCACAAAAAGAATTATATAGAGATGTACACGAAGGAGACGTGATTGAAGCCAGAGTCACGAAGGTAAGAGAAGATGGCAAATTGGATTTGAGTCCGAGAGATAAAGTCTATGTGCAGATGGATTCCGACGCAATTTTGGTGATGAAGGTACTCGACACATACGGCGGAATCCTGCCCTTTACAGATAAAGCAGATCCGGAGACGATCAAACGAGAATTTGGCTTAAGCAAGAATGCATTTAAACGTGCAGTCGGACATTTGCTAAAGGATGGCAAGATCAAGATTATGGATACAACCATAGAAAGAGTATAGGAGGTTCGCTTTGGATTCGATCGAATATTATAATAAGTATGCGGCTAGAATATATGAAGATACCGTGGATGTGGATATGGATGATATTGTGAAGGAGTTTTTGCAGGTATTGGAGGAGGGGGACACCATTTTGGATTTGGGCTGTGGTTCCGGTCGTGATACCTTGACATTCTATGAACTTGGTTATGATGTGACACCTCTGGATGAGTCGGGGGAGATGTGCAAGTTGGCAGAGATACATACCGGACTGGATGTCTTACAGATGGCTTGCGAGGACATGGAATTTGAAGAAGTATTTGACGGAATTTGGGCTTGCGGTTCTTTGATTCATATTCCCAAGAACCAGATGGATGGAATTCTCACCAAATTGGCAGAAGCCTTGTGCTCACAAGGGATTCTATATATTTCTGTTCAAAAAGGAGATTTTGAGGGCTTTCGCGGAGAACGGTATTTCAGTGACTACACAGAAGAAAGCCTTAGGAACTTGGTAGAAAAGACAGGTCTGTTTGAGATCTTAAAATTATGGGAGACCGAAGACGTAAGATCGACCCATCCGGAGACGGTATGGCTCAATTTATTGGTTCAAAAGAAATAATTGATGAGGGGCGCATGAAGAAGAGACCGGAGTATGTAGATTATTTGTTGATTATCATTGGTTCTTGCATTATGGGATTTGCAATCAAGAATATGTATGACCCGATTGGTTTGGTTACGGGTGGTGCTTCGGGCATTGCCATTATTTTAAAAAGTATCGGTGGGATTCCTCTTTGGCTGACCAATACCCTGCTCAACATTCCCCTATTTTTGGCGGCAATCAAGTTAAAGGGCTGGAAGTTTATTAAAAGAACACTGGTGGCTACGGCAACCTTATCGGCTTCTTTGTATTTACTGCCGACCATGCCTTTCCTGACCGATGATCTGTTTTTAGCTGCGTTGTTTGGTGGAATTATGACCGGTGTGGGCACGGGACTGGTGTTTCTGTGTCATGCGACGACCGGAGGCACCGATATGCTGGCAGCATTGATCCAGAGAAAATTGAAACACTATTCCATTGCACAGATTATGCAGGTGGCAGACGGAATTGTGGTGCTTTTGGGTGCTACGGTGTTCGGAATTGAATATGCACTTTATGCACTGATTGCTATCTTTGCCGTAGCGAAGATTTCGGATGGTATACTGGAGGGTATGAAATTCTCCAAACAGGCATTTATCATCTCAGAGAAAAGCGAAGAGATCGCGCAGGCAATTATGAATGAAATGGAACGCGGAGTCACTGCTTTGGATGCAATTGGTATGTATTCGGGACTCGGAAAACAAATGTTGTTCTGTGTTGTTTCCAAAAAAGAGATTGTGCAGTTGAAAGAAATTTTGGAAGAACACGACCCTCAAGCCTTTGTCATAGTCAATGATGTACGTGAGGTGTTTGGCGAGGGGTTTATAGAATATTAACATAAAATTTAGACTTTTCCGGACATTCTTTTGTAATTTTGGATATTTTTCAAAACCAATATACAGATTAGCCAAAATAGGAAAATGGTTTTTGGTGATTTACAATATGGTAAAAGAAATTCCTTTCGTGTATGATGACTGTAGAAACAAAAAGAGCATGATATTTATTTATCTAATAGGAGGAATTTAAAAATGGCTAGTGTGTCACTGAAGAACATAACAAAAGCATATCCAAACGGATTCGTAGCAGTAAAGGATTTTTGCCTTGATATCGCAGATAGAGAGTTCGTTATTTTCGTAGGACCTTCCGGTTGTGGTAAATCTACCACCCTTCGTATGGTTGCAGGATTGGAAGACATTTCTTCCGGCGAACTTTACATCGATGGAAAACTTATGAATGACGTAGAACCAAAAGACCGCGATATTGCAATGGTATTCCAGAACTATGCATTGTATCCACATATGTCAGTTTATGATAACATGGCATTTGGTCTGAAATTAAGAAAAACTCCAAAAGAAGAAATTGATAAGTTGGTTCAGGAAGCAGCAAGAATTCTTGACTTAACTCATTTATTAGATCGTAAACCAAAAGCTTTATCAGGTGGTCAGAGACAGCGTGTTGCCATGGGACGTGCAATTGTGCGTAATCCCAAAGTATTCTTGATGGATGAGCCTTTATCTAACTTGGATGCAAAATTAAGAGGTCAGATGCGTATTGAGATCTCTAAATTACATCAGAGATTACAGGCAACCATCATCTATGTAACTCATGATCAGACTGAGGCTATGACACTTGGTACCAGAATCGTTGTTATGAAAGACGGTATTGTTCAACAGGTAGATTCTCCACAGAATCTGTATGACAAGCCACAGAACAAATTCGTTGCCGGATTTATCGGAGCTCCTCAGATGAACCTGGTGGATGCAGTGGTAGGCAAAGATGGCAGTGATATTACGTTGACTTTCGGTGGACATACCATTGCTCTTCCTGAGAATAAAGCGAAGAAGCTGGAAGAATCCGGTTATGTTGGCAAGACGGTTGCTTTTGGTATTCGTCCGGAAGATTTACATGATGAGGAATCCTTCCTTTCTATGTCACCAAAGAGCGTGATCAGTGCAACAATCCGTGTATACGAGTTGTTGGGCGCAGAAGTATACTTGTATTTTGATGTGGATGATGCTAACTTTACAGCTCGCGTAAATCCTCGTACAGCTGCAAGAGTTGGAGATACCATCAAGTTAGGTTTAGATTTAACGAAGATTCATGTATTTGACAAAGAGACTGAGCAAGTGGTTTTAAACTAGTCGAAATTTGTAAAAAACAAGCAAGCGAGTAGC
>JAVXIV010000147.1:0-5568 GCA_036785645.1 Hungatella sp. | reverse complement strand
CTGAATCTTGTATTTTATGCAAATCCGGTCTAACTTTTTCAATATCTTTAAGTTCGTCTCATGAACTTTCGTCAAATCATAAGTCATCGGATCGCCTCTTTTATCGTCTCTGCCATTGCATCAATCATCACATCGGTCATCCCCGGGTAGACCCCGATCCAAAACGTATCTGCCATAATCTGATCGGTATTTTTTAGGTCTCCCACCACACGGTAGCCTTCCCCGCTCGCCCGCATTTGGTCAAAACAGGGGTGCTTGATCAAATTGCCTGCAAATAGCATTCTAGTCTGAATCCCACCGGCTTCGATCTTTTGCACCACGGCATTCCGATCTGTCCCCGGCTTACAGGTAATCAGAAAACCAAACCAGCTCGGTCTGGAGTTCTCGCAGGCTTGCGGCAAGATAAGCCGATCTTCACAAACGGCCAGTGCCGCATGCAGCCGATCAAAATTGTGTCTTCTGCGTTCCACAAAAGATGGAAACTTCTCAAGCTGAGCACAGCCAATTGATGCCTGAAGATCGGTTGCCTTTAAATTATAGCCAAAATGAGAGTAGACATACTTATGATCATAGCCCACCGGAAGTTCTCCGTACTGCTTATCAAAGCGGTGTCCGCACAGATTGTCATGACCGGATGGGCAGACGCAGTCTCGTCCCCAATCTCTAAAAGAGCGGATGATTTTGTGAAGCAGCGGGTTGTCGGTATAGACCGCCCCGCCCTCTCCCATCGTCATGTGATGCGGTGGGTAGAAGCTGGAAGTTCCAATATCTCCGATGGTTCCGGTGAATTTTTCTTCCCCATTCAGGATATAGCGGCTTCCCAGTGCATCGCAGTTATCTTCAATCAGCCAGAGTTCATGGCGATCGCAGAAGTCCTTCACTGCACCTAAATCAAAAGGGTTTCCCAGAGTGTGTGCAATCATCACTGCTTTTGTTTTCTCGGAATAAGCGGCCTCCAATTGCGTGGCATCGATGTTGTACTGTGGAATCGTGACATCCACAAAGACCGGCACGGCTCCATACTGGATCATCGGTGTGACCGTAGTTGGAAATCCTGCTGCCACCGTAATCACTTCGTCCCCATGCCGCACCTGACGTGCTCCCAGTAGCGGAGAGGTCAGTGCCATAAACGCATTCAAGTTCGCCGAAGAACCGGAATTGACCAAGGAACAATATCTCACGCCCAGATACTCGGCCAATTTTTGTTCAAATTCATCCGTAAAGCGTCCTGAGGTCAGCCAAAATTCCAAGGCGCTGTCCACCAGATTGACCATTTCCTTCTCATCATATACTCTGGAGGCATAGGGAATGCGATCTCCCTTTGCATACTCTCTTTTCACATTGTGATAGGTTTTGCAATATTCTGCTACCTGATTCAAGATCTGTTTTTTTGCCTCTTCCTGTGTCTTATCTTCAAACATCCTATAATTCCTCTCTATGAAATTTATTGAAAAAACTCATAAATCTGACGGTCTGTAACCTCCAGCATATCAGCACCCTCCAGATAGGCTTTGGACCAAGCAACCGTCTGAGCAATGGCTTCCTCTACATGATAAACCGGCTTCCATCCAAACGTATGCTTTAGTTTTGAACAATCTAATTTAAGAAAATTAGCTTCGTGGGGGCCTCCGTCATCATGATCTGCCCAAGTCATTCCGGATCCCCAGATGCTGCAAAACAGCGTCACGAGATCTCCGGTCGTCACACAGTCCCGGTCGTCCGGTCCCACATTATAGTATCCCGCATAAGAAGAGTCCTCATACTGTTTCCGGGCAATCATCAAATAGACCGACAGAGGCTCAAGGACGTGTTGATAAGGTCTGGTAGAATGCGGATTTCGTACCTCAATCTGTTTTTTGCAAGCCGCAGCACGCACACAATCCGGGATGATCCGGTCATTGGCAAAATCTCCGCCCCCGATGACATTGCCGGCACGAGAAGTGGAGATGGCACAGTTGCGATCCCGGAAGAAAGACTTCTGATAGCTATGTGTCACCAGCTCCGAACAGGACTTACTATTGGAATAGGGATCATAACCATCCAGCGGATCACATTCGCGGTAGCCATATTCCCACTCTTGATTCTCATATACTTTATCTGTGGTGACATTTAAAAAGGATTTCACACAAGAATTTTGTCGGATACATTCCAGCACATGAACCGTTCCCATCACATTGGTTTCATAAGTGTAGACCGGATTTTGATAGGAATCCCGCACAATTGGCTGAGCCGCCAGATGAAAGACAATCTCCGGCTGCACTCTCGCAAATACCTGCTTCATATCCTCCAAAGAACGTACATCACCGATCACGCTCTCCATATGATCTTCCAATCCAAGGATATCAAACAAGCTTGGATCGGTTGGCGCTTCCAATGCATAACCCGTAACCCGGGCTCCCGCCAAACCAAGGATTCGGCACAGCCAAGTTCCCTTAAATCCGGTATGACCGGTTACCAATACTTTTTTCCCCCGGTAAAACTCTAAATTTTTCATTCGCTGTCCCACACCTTCCACGGAGCCTGACCCGACTGCCACAGACTCTCCAGCTTCTCCATCTCACGCTGCGTATCCATGCACTGCCAAAAGCCATCATGCCGAAACGATTTCAGTTGTCCGACCTGCGCAAGCTGCTGCATGGGTTCTTTCTCAAATACCGTGCTGTCATCTTTCAGATAATCAAAAATCTCCGGATTCAGCACCATAAATCCACCGTTGATGAGACTTCCGTCGTTGTCCTCTTTCTCTCGGAAGGATTTGATGGTATTGTCCTCCGCAATATCCAGAACCCCCTTCAACTGACCGATGTTCACCGTCGTAATCGTCGCTGTCTTGCCATGATTTTTGTGAAATTCCAGAAGTTGATCCAAATCCACGTCACAAACTCCATCTCCATAAGTCAGCATAAAGGGTTCTCCGTTTACATAATCCTGAATTCGACGTACACGGCCACCGGTCATCGTATGGAGTCCGGTATCGACTAAGGTTACTTTCCAAGGTTCCGAATAGTTATTGTGAACCTCCATCTTATTCTCTGCCAAATCAAACGTCACATCCGATGTGTGCAGGAAATAATCTGCAAAAAATTCCTTCACCACATACTGTTTATAACCCAAACAGATGATGAATTCATGAAATCCAAATTCCGAATAATACTTCATAATATGCCACAAAATCGGCTTTCCACCGATTTCAATCATAGGCTTGGGTTTCAAATGACTTTCTTCACTGATTCTTGTCCCCAAGCCGCCTGCCAAAATTACCACCTTCATGTTGTTGTCCTCCCGGTTTTTCATCCAATCACTGCTCCTCAAATATATTCCACTGCTGCAAATCCAGGATCTCCAAGGCTTCCCGTACCTTTGCACCACTGTCTTCCCGGCTCTTGCGGTAATCAAAGGTCTCCCGCAAGACTTCATCACTGACCTCGCGATACTGCAGTGCCGTCGCCGCAATCCGCTCTCCATAGGCTTCCCGATAAGGTGCCTTCAAAACCTCCTGATAGGTTGTCATGCCACTGCCCAATAACAAAAGTACACAACAAGATCCCATAGCAATTCGTTTGACGCGACCGGAAACTTGCTCCCATGCCAAAGCCGCGGTCAAGAGAATTCCCAAAGTCAAGCATTGAAATTGCAAAGCATATCTGGAACTCATCCCATAAGCTTCATTCATAAAAGACCAACGGGAATATAAGATCAACAAATGATTGAGTCCTCCGGTCACCAAGAGCATCAACGGAAACATGGTAGTTTTATACAGGTGATATCGAAAATTCATCCATAATGCCGCCAGTGCTGCAAGCAGTACCACCGCTCCAATCAGGTAAACCGTCTGCTTGGAGATCACACCCTCGCCAATCCATGCTAGCAGCTGCTCCCCACTCATCCAATCCGATGCCAGGGAGTTGAAAAAAAAGCGGGCAAAATATCCGGGATTTTCCCACAGCGTCGCAAAAAGCGGCAGCTTCTGCATCCCCACATGATCCTCCACCGCGTAAGAATTACTCCATAGATAACAGAGGAACGGAAGGATCACACAAATGATATAGCATAGATATCGCCGATCCGACTTTCCGGTATGACGTGCCCATACCATCATGCAAAATCCATAGCTTAATAGCATGACCAACGAATAAATTGCACAATACGGTCCCGCAATCCCCAAAGTGATCACAAAAGGCAGTACCATCAGCTTCAGACGATCCTGTTTTTTCTCGGTTCCGTACCATACCCGATCCAACACCAGATAATGATAATAGAAACAGGCAATTGCAAGGAAATGAGGCCAGCCGCTTCCATTGGTCAGCATTTCCCATTTATTCAGGCCAAACAACAAAATCATCAGTGACACCAGCCAATACCAGCGAATCGAATAATGGCTGCAATAGCATCCGATGACCCAGCCCGCCAGACCAAGTCCCAGCACCCCCCAGATCATATCCACCGTCGTACTGTAATCAAACAAGGCGGTATTGATGATTCTTCCCAGATAATTAATGGGGATTCTAGTCAGCACGTCCGGAACAAAAAATTTCTGTGGATTCCATACATCCGGCAGATAGGCATTGACCAATCGAATATAATCCGTATAGACAATATCGCAGGTTGCAATCTTAATATACCACAGGCAGAACAGGGTGCCCAGAATCGGCAATCCTATAGAAAGGTATTTTTTCTTCATCCGGCTTCTATCTCCATCTTCTCTCCAAGTCTATGACCAGTATATCGCATACTTTATGATTATTCAACAGATCAAAGCTTAATCTGCCTTCATGGTAACCAGCATGGAAAATCGTTTTGTACCACGCTGTTCCTGTGCTCCCTCCAGATAGAAGTTATTCACAAATTTGAGTTCTAGCACGGTACGCGGCTTCGCCTTGATCTGTAAATGCATGATATTGTCCGTAAACTCCGTAACTGCGGTCTGCTCTCCGTCCACATAAAGTGTGCTGCTCTCGTGGCCGGTTAGATTACCCGGATATACCATCTCAAGATCAATCGTTCCGCCAGAACCCGCCATCACCTTCACCGTTGCCTCTTCATCCATCCAGCCATCCTCATAATAACCCTCGATACGCTGACACTTTAAATCCCGCACAAACTGGGTGATATCCTGAAATGCCTGAAAACTCGGTTCTTCCCGCAAAACCAGCATCTGATCCGTCACCAGACCGATGTCTTCGATATCATCCACAAAGACCAGTTCTGCACCCTCAAATTTCTTTTCTTTATCGTAAACTTTGAAGAAGGTCTGCGCCGTGAAGTCGCTAATCTGATAAGTATCGCCAATGAGATAAATCTTTTTGTCAAAAATAGCATCTCCATATTTCTCATAGGTCTCTTCTGCCAACGAATTATAACGAAGCTGATCCGACCAATAATACAGGTTCGGATAACAACTCCGATAGCACAACTCCACCGGAAACATCAGCACCACATATGCCGTAATCAGAATTCCATAAGGGAGTCGTTTCTTGGGCATATCCGATCCTTCCACATCCTTGGTAATCACCCCATACAGATACGAAAGATACAAAAGAGCCGCTGTAAAGGATACATAAACCCAGC